>DATCLL010000210.1:0-3516 GCA_036563935.1 Limnochordales bacterium
GGCCATCTCCGGCATCACCGCGGCCAACGCCCCGCTGGCCATCCAGGCGGGTGCGGACGGGGTGGCCGTCATCTCCGCCGTCATGGCGGCCCCGGACCCGGAGGCCGCCACCCGGCAGCTGGCCCTCGCGGTGCGCCGCGCCCTGGCGCAGCGAGGAGCCGGTGCGGCCTCGGGCCGCCCCGGCAGTACCCCCCTGGAAGGCCCCACGGGCCCGGCGTGACTGCCCGGAGAGGGGACCGCCTGTGGAGTACCCGCCGCCTCCCGACGAGCCCGAAGTGGAACCGTCCGGCACCGCCCCGGTGCTGGACAACGTGGCGGTGGTGCTCTACCAGCCGGAAGACATCGTCAACGTGGGCAGCGTGGTGCGGGTCATGACCAACTTCGGCCTGCGCCAGCTGCGCCTGGTGGAGCCGGCCGCCTTCGACCCCTACCGCATCGAGGGCATCGCCCACAAGGGCGCGCCGGTCATCGCCGCCACCCGCCGCTACCCCAGCCTGGAGCTGGCCCTGGCCGACTGCAGCCTGGTGCTGGCCACCACGGGCCGGCCCCGCCACGCGGTGCGGGCCCGCCTGGCGCCCCGGCAGGCCGCGCCCATCCTCCTGCAGGCGGCCCGGGCCAATCCCGGCGCCCCGGCGGCGGTCCTGTTCGGCCGGGAACGGGACGGCCTGCCCAGCTGGGCGGTGGACCAGTGCCACGGCATCATCACCATTCCCACGGACCCGGCCAACCACTCCCTGAACCTCTCCCACGCGGCGGCGGTGGTGCTGTACGAGCTCTACCTGGCCTACCTGGAAAGCCTCCAGGCGCAGGCGTGGCAGAGCTGGCTGGCCGGCGGGCGGGTGCTGGCGCGTGGCCAGGAGCGGGAGCAGATGTTCCTGGCGCTGGCCGACCTCCTGGAGGCCCTGTTCCCCCGCACCCCCTTCGGCCGGCGCATGAGCGCGCTGGCCAGGCTGCGGGCCATCCTCCTGCGGGCGGCTCCGGGTCCCGACGAGGTGTCCCTTTTGACCCGGCTGTTCCGGCACCTGGCCCGGGTGGCCCGCAGCCAGCGGACCACGGGCGCCCACGCCGCCCTGCTCCCGCAGGCCATGCCGCCGCCTGAGCCCACAGGGCCGGACGACCGGGATACCGCGGCGCCTGCCGCTACACCCTCACCAGAAGGGCCGGGCCCCGCCACTGGCTCAACAGCCGGGGAGTGAGGCTTCCCTCCCAGAAGGCGGTCCACCCCTTCAGGGCATGGGTGGCCACCACGGCCAGGTCGACGGAATGCTCCCGGAAGTAGCGCACCAGCTCCGCTACCGGCTCACCCCGCAGGACCGCGGTGCGCACCTCGACGCCGCCGTCCGACTCCCGCCTGGCCAGCTGCTCCAGGGCCGCCTGGGCCTCCCGGGCCTGCAGCTGCAGCCGGGCGGCGGTGGCCAGGGGCAAGAAGCGCCGAACCATCCCGGGCCCGCCCGCCAGGTGGCGGGGGTGGGGCACCACCGTCACCAGGAAGACGGCCGCCCCCAGGCGGCGGGCCAGCTCCACGGCCACCGGCACCGAGGGTACGTGGTGGGCGGCCCCGTCCAGGGGAACGCCGATGCGGCGCAGGCGCAGCGGCTCGGCCGGCTCCTGCCCCACGCCCGGCGCCTGCGGCTCCCCGCCTGCCGCCGGGGGCGGGGGCTGGGGGTGGATGACCAGCACCGGCCGGGTTCCGCTGCCCAGCACCTGCTGGGCGATGCTTCCGAACAGCATTCCCCGCACGCCGCCCCGGCCGTGGGTGGCCAGCACCACCAGGTCGTTTTCCAGTTCCTCCGCGTGGGCCACGATGCTGCGGGCCACGTCCCCCTCGGCCACCTCGTGCACGTGGCAGCTGACCGTCAGACCTCGCTGCTGCAGGCGCTGCTGCACGCCGTCCAGGTACTCCCGGGCCTCCTGCACCGAGGCCAGGTGGCGCTCCCCGTGCACCTGGGACGGCGGCCGGCGCTCCAGCACGTGCAGGAGCGTCACCGACGCCTGCAGCCGGCCCGCCAGAAGCTCCACCATGGGGAGCACGGCTTCGGCCAGCTCCGAACCGTCCAGGGGAACCAGCAGGTGTCGAAACACGGCCCGCTCCCTCCCGGCCGGGCCTTCTAGCGGCCGAACAGGGTCTGGTGCAGCAAGAACAGGTTCAGGCTCACCACCAGGCCCGCCACCACCCATGCTGCCAGGGTGGTGATGGGCCGGTTCACCAGGGGCCCCATGAGCTCCCGCCGGCTGGTGAAGACCACCAGCGGCACGATGGCGAAGGGCAGGCCAAAGCTGAGCACCACCTGGCTCAAGACCAGGGTTCGGGTGGGGTCCCACCCCGCCAGGATGACCAGGAAGGAGGGCGCCATGGTCACCAGGCGCCGTACCCAGGTGGGGATCTGGCGGTGGAGGAACCCCTGCATGATGACCTGGCCCGACATGGTTCCCACCGTGGAGGAGGACAGGCCCGAGGCCAACAGGGAGACGGCGAACACCCAGCTGGCGGCCTTGCCCAAAAGGGGCGTCAGGGTCTGGTACGCCTCCTCGATGGTGGCCACGTGGGTCATGCCGGCCCGGTGGAAGGTGCTGGCCGCCATGATGAGCATGGCCGCGTTCACCAGGCCGGCCGTGCCCATGGCCACCACCACGTCCACCACCTCGAAGCGCAAAAGCCGCCGCAGCATCCCGGGGTCCCGGGCCACGATGCGGCCCTGGGTGAGCCCGGAGTGCAGGAAGATGACGTGGGGCATCACCGTGGCTCCCAGGATCCCGGCGGCCAGAAGCACGCTCTCCGGGCCGGAAAAGCGCGGCACCACCGCATGGTATGCGATGCTGCGCCAGTCCGGCCTCTCCAGCACCGTCTCCACCACGTAGCAGCCCGCGATGACGCCCACCATGGCGGTGATGACCGCCTCCAGGGGGCGGAAGCCGTAGCGTTCCAGGGCCAGGATGGCGAAGGTGAACAGCCCCGTCAGCGCCGCGCCCGCCCATAGGGGGATGTTCAGCAGGAGGTAAAAGCCCAGCGCCGCCCCCAGGAACTCCGCCAGATCGGTGGCCATGGCCACGGCCTCCATGAGCAGCCACAGAACGTAGACCACGGGGCGGGGCAGGTGGTCCCGGCACAGCTCGGCCAGGTTGCGGCCGATGGCGATGCCCAGCTTGGCGGACAGGGCTGCACCAGCATGGCCATGAGGTTGCTGGCCACGATCACCCACAGCAGGGTGTAGCCGAAGGCCGACCCGCCCTGGATGTTGGTGGCGAAGTTGCCGGGGTCGATGTAGGCGACCGAGGCGACGAAGGCCGGCCCGAGAAACGGCAGAAGCCGCGCCACCAGAGGGCGGCGGCTGCGCCCCTCCAGCACCTCCCAGGCTACCGCCAGGGTTCCGGCGTCGGCCGGCCGGGCCGCCTGGCCCGGGCCTGGGCCCCCGGAGGTCGGCGAAAGCTCCCGCACCGTCGTCGAGGGCCTACCCCTCCACGGGCAGCCAGCCGCGGCCCTGCCGGGCGGTGCCGAAGTCGGCGGGGTGAAGGACC
>DATCLL010000211.1:0-9479 GCA_036563935.1 Limnochordales bacterium
GCGCCGGGCCGCCTGCACCAACCGCTCCCTCACCCGGGTCGGGTTGACCGGCCCGCGGTATTCGCCCCGCAGCACCTCATCCACCCGCCGGGCCCACTGCTCCGACGCCTCCCGCACCGCCTCCCACCGCAGCAGGCCCAGGCGGCGCAGCCGCACGAAGGTCTCCTCCACCCGCTCCCGGGCCACGGGACCTCCCAGCAGCACCGCCAGGGCCAGCAGCTCCCACCGCCCCTGGGCGGTGCCCACGTCCACGTCTTCCCCGTACCGGCTCAGGGTGGCCACCTCTGGCTGGCCCTGCCAGTACGCTTCCAGCATACCGGCCAGTTCGGCCCACTCCACCCCCGGCCCCGCTCCCGTGCCGGGCAGCGGCGAAGCCAGCTTCCCTCCCGGCCTCTCCCCTGCCACCTTCGGCGAAGGCGATGGCCCGTCGCCTGGTCCTGCGGGCCCCAACCCTCCCCCCAGCCTGGCTACCAGGGCCGGCAGAGCCCCGAGCCCCGTGCCCCAGGGCAGCGGATACCCCCACCGCGCCAGCCACTCCCGGGCCACCTGGCCCAGCTCCGCCACTGCCGCCAGGAGAAGCGCCTCCTCCGGCAGTTCAAGCCCCGCGCCCTGCTGCCTTGCCTCACCATTGCCCACGCGCGCACCCTCCCCAGAGGGCGCCGCAAGGCTCACTCTCCCCGGTGGAACCGGCGGCATTGTATCAGATTTCCAGAATCCGCACAAGCGTTCGCCTGCCCCTCCGCATGGCCCGCCGTGACCCGTCGCACCCTATCGCCGCCAGGGACTCCGCCAGAACTCCGCTTCCGGGAGGGACGCTCCCATGGCACCCACGCCCGAGCCCGGCCGTAGGCCGGGGCAGCCTGCCCAGGCACCGCCACTGCGGCTATCCCTGGACGGCCAGGTGCTTTGCGTGCGGGTCCAGCGCGGTCAGGTGCAGGTGGAGCTCCCGTTTGACGTGGACTTCGTGCGGCTGGCAGGACTGCTGCGGGACGCAGGCTACTTTTACGCCCACCACCCCGAACGGGTGGACGCCCAGGGATGGGGGCCGAGGCTGGACCGGGAAGGGTACTACCCCTACTGGGTGTGGCGGGAGGGCAGGCCCGGACAGCCGGGATACCGGGTGGTGTTCGCCTGCCCGCCCGAAGAGTACGCCCTGCAGCTTGCACCCCGCTCCCCCGGGGCCGCGCCGGGCAGCGCCGACGTCGAGGTGGCTTCCGAACTTGCGGTCACACCCGCCATAGGGCCCAGGGTGGTGGAGGAGATCCGGCGCTGGGTTCCGTTCCTGCGGCGGGCAAGCCGGACGGCCGGCATCCAGGCACCGCCACCGCCATCGCAGCCCGACGCTCCCTGACCGCCGCCCCCGAACCGGCGGCACGGGCACACCCCGCCGCAGGCTCCCCCGGCCCGGAGGCTTTTCAGCCGCCCTGGCCTGCCTGGGCCGGATCCAGGGCCACGGCCTCGATCTCCACCAGCGCCCCCCGGGGAAGCTCCGCTACGGCCACCGCGCTGCGGGCCGGAGGCGGCTGCGGGAAGTACTCCTCGTACACCCGGTTCACCGCAGCAAAGTCCGCCATGTTGCGCAGGAAGACCGTGGTCTTCACCACGTCGGACATCTGCGCCCCGCAGGCCGCTAGCACCGCCTTGAGGTTCTCCAGCACCCGGCGGGCCTGCACGTCGGCGGGCCCTTCCACCATCTGGCCCGTAGCCGGATCCAGCGCGATCTGGCCCGCCACGAAGATGAACCCGCCGGCCCGGATGGCCTGCGAGTACGGTCCTACCGGCGGCGGCGCCTGGGCCGTGAAGACCGCCCGGCGCCGGCCACCTTCCTCAACTGGCACGGCCCAACCCCTCCCTCGTGCGGCTCCTGCGCCACCCACCACCACGAGCCGCCCGCCTCATCCGCCCACCCGGCCCGCCAGGGCCAGCGCCCCGTACACCACTCCCAGGTACGTAATGGAGTAGTGGAACAGCCACCGGTCCGCCTGGCGGCTCGGGCGCCGCCAGGCCCGCACCGCCACGGCCAGGTACAAAAGCCCGCTGGCGGCGGCCACGGCGGCGTAGACGGCCCCGCCCATGCCCGCGGCCACGGGTACCATGGAAACCAGCACCAGAAGCCCGGTGTAGATGACCACCTGCCGGCGCGTCGGCTCTTCCCCGGCCACCACCGGCAGCATGGGAACCCCTGCCCGCCGGTAGTCCTCCTGGGCCAAAAGGGCCAGCGTCCAGAAGTGGGGCGGCGTCCACAGGAAGACCACCAGGAACATGACCACGGCCAGCCACGAGATCTGCCCGGTCACCGCAGCCCACCCGATGGCCGGCCCCAGGGCCCCGGCCGCCCCGCCGATGACGATGTTCTGCGGAGTGCGCCGCTTCAGCCACAGGCTGTAGACGCCCACGTAGATGGCAAGCCCGGCCGCCGTCAGGCCGGCCGCCAGCGCGTTGGAGGAGAGGGCCACCAGGCCGATGCCCGCCAGGCTCAGCACCAGGCCCAGCACCAGGGCGTGGCGCTCCGGCACCCGGCCGGAGGGGATGGCCCGCCGGGCCGTGCGCCGCATGAGGCGGTCGATGTCCCGGTCGATGTAGCAGTTCAGGGCCCCGCCACCGCCCGAGGCCAGCCCCACCCCGGCCAGAACGCCCCACAGAAGCAGTCCGTTCGCCCTCAGGCTCACGCCCGCATGGGACGCCGCCACGGCCATGGCCGCCGCGGTGGTGAGCAGGATGAGGGAGACGATGCCGGGCTTGACCAGTTCCAGGTAGTCTGCCAGCTTCCGCCGCAAGGCGGCGAGCCCTTGCGTCACCGTCACAGACGTCCTTCCGCTGCCGCCATCCTGCTGCCGGCCAGCCCGCTCCCCGCTGCCAGCGCAGCCCGGCTGCGGGCCACCTCGCTGCCCAGGACCGCCACCACCAACGCCGCCAGGGCCAGGTGGGCCACTCGCAGCCAGCCGGGCAGCATCCACCAGATGCTCAGGGCACCCACCGCCGACTGCAGCACGTACAGCCCCAGCCCCCAGCCCAGCCGGCCTCCGCCCCGCACGGTGCCGGCGGCCAGGGCCACCCCCAGCCCCAGCGCCGCCGCCCGGTGGCTCCAGTGCAGCACCACCGGCCAGGCCGGCTCCGGAAACAGCCGCCCCCGGCACAGGGGCCAGTCGTAGCAGGCCAGCGACGCCCCCGTGGCCCGCATGAACCCTCCCAGCGACACCACCAAAAGCACCAGGGCCAGCGAGGCCGCCGCCCAGGACAGCCGGCGCCCTGCCACCTGCCGGGGGACTGCTGCCGCCGGCTGTCCCTCGGCCAGCCGGGCGAACTCGGCCGCCGCCGCCAGAAGCGCCACCAGGCCCATGGCCACCGCCAGGTGGGTTCCGCCCACCGCTGGCGCGAGCTCCGTCAGGACGTTGAGCCCGCCCAGCACCACCTGCACCAAGACCAGCGCCAGCGCGGCCAGCCCGGCTTTCGCCAGGGCCCCCTGGGCCCAGGCTGCCTGACCGGCGGCCGTGCCGGAACGCCGGCGCCGCCCGCCCCTCTGCCGCCAGGCGGCCCAGGCCAGCCAGGCTACGCCCAGGCTGAACACCCCGGCCACCAGCCGATGGGCAAACTCGATGGCCGCCGGCCCCCAGGTGGGGGGAACCACCTGGCCGTAGCACAGGGGCCAGTCGGGACAGCCCAGCCCGGCCCCCGTCACCCGCACGATCCCGCCTGCCACCACCACGGCCACCGCCAGCCCGGCCACCGCCTGCGCGCCACGGGCCACTGCAGGCGCAGCCCGATCCCCCATCACCTGGCCGCCCCACTCCCCTTCCGTGTGACCTGCCCTGCGAGCCGGGCCGAACTGCCAACCCACGCCGACAGGCCACGAAAGTATACCATTCCGGGCGAGGTCTCGCCCGCCCCGCGCCCACCCGCCCCTTCGCCGGCCGGCCCGACCAGAGCTCGCAGCTGCCGCCCGCCTGCTCAGGCAGTCCGCAGGCTTGTGCCGGGGCGCACCTGCACGGGGTGGCCCCAGGCCGCCAGTTCCGGCCGGTGGGTCAACAGCAGGATCTGCCCGTCCCGGGCCAGTTCCTGCAGGCTGGAGCGGATTTCCGCCAGCCTCGTCCCGTCGCAGTGCACGAAGGGATCGTCCAGGATGAACGGCAGCCGCAGCTGCCGGTCCACCATGGCCGCCACCGCCAGCCGCAGGGCCAAAAAGAGCTGATCTCGGGCCCCCTGGCTCAGCCAGCCGGGAGCAACGGCCTGGCCGTCCGGCTCCACCACCCGGACCCGGAACTGGTCGTCCAGCTCCACCCGGCGCCCTGCCTTGCGGCTGAACCGGGAGAAGAACTGGCCGGCCACCTCTTCCAGCTGGCGCCGGAACTCCCGGTGGTAGTCCCGGGCAGCCGCCTCCAGCTGGCGGTACGCCTCACCCAGCGCCTCCACCTCTTCCTGCACGGCGGCCAGTTCCTGCCGCAGCCCCTGAAGCTCCTGCTCGGCGGCGGCCACGTTGAGGGTGGCCTGGGCCTCCAGGGCCAACTGCTCCCGCATGAGCGTTCCGTGGCGCTCCTCCGCCGCGGCCGCCTGCTGGCGGGCCTCCTCCAGGGCCTGCCGGGCCTGCTGCAGTTGTTGCTCCAGCCCTGCCACGTCGGGATCCGAGCGAAACCGGGGCAGCGCCGGGTACTGCTCCTCCAGGCCGGCCAGCCGCCCCTCTTGCTCCGCCAGGGAACGTTCCACCGCCAGCCGCCTGGCTTCCAGCTCCTGCAGGTCCACCACCTGGAAGGCAGCCAGAAGGCCACGCAGGCGCTCCCGCTCCTGATCCAGCTGCTCCCGGCGCCGGCACCATCCCTGCCACAGCTCCCTGGCCCGGCCGGGATCGTCCCCTGCCCGGGACAGCAGTTCCTGCAACGGCTCCTGCAGCCGCTGGAGCCGGCCCTGAAGCTCCTGCTGCTCCTGCTGCGCCGACTGCAGCTCCCCGGCCAGCGCCTGGCACTGCTGCTCGGCCAGGGTGAGATTGTGCCGCAGGGAAAGGCAGCTCTCCACCCGGGCGGCCACCTGCGCCGGGTCGGTCTGCTCGTCAAAGGGGGCAACCCGCCGCCGCAACTCCTCCAGCTCCTGCTCCAAAACCCCCGCCTGCTGCCTCACGGCCTGCAGCAAGGCAGCAGGGGAAGGCTCGTGGGCCGCTGGCAGCTCGTGGCCCGGCAGGCCTTGGGCGAGCGCCTTCAGGCGCTGGGCCAAAGCCTGCCGCTCCGCCTGCAGCTGCTCGTAGCGGCGGGCCGAAGCCAGCGCCTCGTCCCAGAAGCTCTCCGGGAGGTTTTCCAGCCACGCGGCCAGCTCCCCGAGGGTGGCCGGGCCTCGGGTATCCCCATCCCCGCCCTGCGCCGGGCCCGCCGGCCCTGCGGCGGTGGTACCCACCCCGTCCCGGGCCAGGGAAGCGGCCGCCAGACAGCGCGCCAGGGCCGTCAGGCTGGCCGGCAGGGGCTGCCGCTCCAGCTCCTGCCACAAGGGGACGGAGCCGTCGGGCGCAGGCGAGGTCCACTCGGCCACCAGCAGCGCCAGGCGGCCCTCCAGGGCCTGCCGTTCGGCCCGAAGCTCGTCCCAGCGCTGCAGGGCCTGGGCAAGGCCCTCGCCGTAGAGGCGCACCAGATCCTCCACCGGGCGGAGCAGCTCGGCTAGCTCCTGGGCCAGCTTTTGCTGCATCCACCGGGCCGCCTGGATGCTCTGGGCAGTGATGCCCTGGCGAGCCAGCTCGTCCCGCCGCTGGCGCAGCTGCTCGCTGCGCCGGCGGAACTCCCGGGCCTGCTCCACCACGGGCCACAGCCCCTGCGGCCAGGAAGGCCGCGCAGGCGGCGCCACGCAGCCCTGCAGCCGCTGCGCCTGTGCCGCCAGGGAGAAGGCCGCCCGCCGGGCCGCCCACCACCCCGCTCCTGCCGCCAGCGCCGCCGCCCCGAAAGCCGCCGCGCCCGCTGCTGCCCCTGCTTGCAAGGCCGGGCCTGCCTGCGGGCCCCACACCAGCGCCGCCGCCACCAGCGCCGCCGCCAGGGCCCCGGCCGCCACCGCCGCCACCCCCAGGCCCCGTCGGCGCCTGCCCGCATGGAGGGCACGGTCGGCCGCCCAGCGCTGAAGGCGGCCGCAAAGCTCCTCCACGCGGCCCCGCGCGGCGGCCACCTGCACCTCCCGCTCCAGCAGGGCCAGCCAGTCGCCTTCGCCCGTGCCCGGGGCCCCGGCTTCCAGCTGGGCGGCAAGGCTGAAGCTCTTCAGCAGCCGGCTCTGCTCCTGCTCCAGCTGGGCCCAGGCCGCCTCCCACTCCCCGAGGCGGTCTTCCACCTCCTGCAGCCGCTGCGCCAGTTCCTGGCTGCGCTCCACGTAACGGCGCAGGGCGGCCACCCGGGCCGGTTCCGCCCGCTCCAGGGCGCCCCAGTCCCTCAGGCAGGCAGCCCGCAGGTCTTGCTGCCGCTGCCACAGCTCCCGCCCTTCCCGCCACCGCTGCAAAAACCGCCGCGCCTGCTCCCGCCGCTGCTCCACCTGAGTCGACGCACCCGGCCCCACCTCGGCCCACGGGACAAGCAGCTGCAGCTCCCTGTCGTTGGCCGCCAGGGCCGCCTCCAGCTCCTGCAGCTGCGTGCGCAACGCCCGGCACCGGGCTGCCGTCGCCACCAGCTGCTGGTGCAGGCCCGGCAGGCCCGCCAGATCCGGCCGGTTCTTCCACTCCCCAAACTCCCGGTCCAGGGCGGCACCCAGCGCGGCCACCCGTTCCTGCCGCTGCTGCCAGGCCGCCCGCAGCTCCTGCACGCGCTGCTGCAAAAGAGCCCACCTCTCCCGGGCGGCCGCCAGCTCCTGCAGCTGCCGCTCCACCTCGACCCTGGCGGGAAGCTCCAGCCAGCCTGCCACGGGCCCTGCCTCCCGGCGCAGCTGCTCGGACCCCTCTTCCACCGAAGCCGCCAGGGCCCGGGCCTGCTCCACCGCCGCGTTGAGCTGGGCCAGCTGGCGCAGCAGTGCGGCTCGCTCCCGCCAGTGCTGCAGCCACTGGGCTACCGCCCCGGCCAGCTGCTCCTGCTGGCGCAGCTCCTGCTTGCGGCGGGCCACCTCCTCGGCCAGCCGGGCCAGCTCCTCCCGCACGGGCGCCTGGCGGTCCAGCTGGCGGCGGGCCTGCTCCAGCTGGGCCTCCAGCTGGGCGATGCGGGCCTTGAGCTCCTCCTCCCGCCGGGCCCGCCGGCCGCTTTCCGGGGTCATGCCCAGCTCGTCCGTGCGGCACGTGAGCTCCCGGGCCCGGCCCACCAGCCACTCCCGGGCCCTGGCCAGACCCGCCGTCCCGGCCCCGGTGATGAGGGACTGCACCGCCTCGTCCAGGCGGTCCGGGTCGGGCAGGCGCTGGGTGAGGCAGAACGTCTGCTCGAACAGCTCCACCGACCGCAGGCCCACCCACTGCTCCAGCTGCTCCTCGAAGGCCTCTGACGTCCTGCTGCCCCGGGGTCGGTGCACGCCCCGGAAAAGCTGGCGCCAGCCGCCCCGGTCCGACGCGCGCCCCTCCTCCGGTCCGCTGCCCGGCCCGCCAGGGGGCTGCAGGGCCTCCTCGGGCAGGCTGCCGTCGCCGGGGCGGCTGCGCAGCAGCACCCGCGCCGATTCAAACTCCCGGTACAGTTGAAAAAGCTGCCCGTCCTTCTCGAAGACCAGGATGCCGTCGAACGCCGGCGGGTCGTACCAGCTCCGGTACCGCTCCCGACCGGCCAGCCAGGTGCGGCGGCCGGCCCGGTCGGCGGCGGAGGCGGCCACCGACCGAAACCCGAACAGCACCGCCTCGATGCCGGCCACCAGGCTGCTCTTGCCCCACTCGTTGGGCTGAACCAGCACGTTGAGGCCCGGCTCGAAGAAAGCCACCAGGTCGTCGAAGGGGCCGAACCCCCGCAGCCGCACCGCCCGCAGCACCAGGCCGCTCATGGCCCGCCCTCCAGGGCCGCCAGTGCCAGCTGCAGCGCCCGCACCATCCGCCGCCTGGCCGCCGGCTGGTCGGCCTGCCGGATGGCCTCCCGCAGGCGCCGCACCAGAAGCCCCCGCACCGTGGGTTCCCGGGCCAGCTCCTCCAGGCGCTCCTCCGACAGCCCCTCCGTCTGGTCCTCCACCCGCACGTGCAGGCACCAGGGTTCCAGCTCCTGCTCCACCTGTTCGGGCTGCAGGCGGAAGGAACAGACCCCCCGCAGGCGCACCCGCACCAGGGGCCGCGCGCTTCGCTCCAGCTCCAACCCCCGCACCAGCGCCCGGACCAGCTCGTCCACCGTGGCGAAGGGCCCCACGTCCACGTCGGCGGTGACGACCGGCCTGCGGGAAAACGGCACCTGCTCCACCTGCGCCCCGCCCTCGCCCAGGGTGGCCACGGTGAAAAAGCCCACCCCCGGGTCGTCAAAGCCCCGGGCGTCCGGCGCCCCGCAGTAGCAGGCCAGGGTAGGCCCCAGCTGCCAGCGGCGGTGCTGGTGGATGTGGCCCAGGGCCACGTAGTGGTAGCCGCAGCCCTCCAGCGCCTGCAGATAGATGGGCAGGCTGCGCTCCTGCAGGCTCAAGCCGGCCGACCCCTGCCACCCCTGCCACTCCTGCCATCCCTGCCCGCCCTGCCATCCCTGCCACCCCTGCGCCGGCTGGCCGCCGGGCCTGTCCACCACCGTCCCGTGGAACACCCCCACGTGCCAGCCCTCTTCCGCCTGCCGGGGCGGCAGCGCCTCCACGGGCGGCCAGGCCCGGGTGATCCCGCCGGTGTAGGCCAGGGAGTAAATCCAGACGGGCCCGCGCCGGGTCTGCAAGGGGCCCAGCGGGGCGGGGTTGGGGTGGGTTACCAGCAGGCCGGGCCAGCGGCTGCCCCACACCCGCCAGACCGAGTTGGGGTAGGTGATCTCGTCGTGATTTCCCGGCACCGTCACCACGGCAACCCCGGCCTGCACCAGGCTCTCCAGAGCCCGGGCCGCCTGCTGCACCAGGGGTTCGGGCGGGTCGTGGCGGTCAAAGAGGTCCCCGGCAATGACGGCCAGGTCCACGGGCGGATCCAGCTGCAGCGCGCACTGCACCGCCTGCGCCAGGCGGCCGTCCCGCTCCTGCTGCCAGGCGCGGCGGGCGGCTTCCGGGAGAAAGCGAGGTTCCCAGCCAAGATGCAGGTCCGCCAGGTGCAAAATCCGAAGCGCCACGCCGCCGGGCCTCCTCTCCGGGGGTTCGTGTGCCCTTCGGCGCCCCGCACGCCGCCTCCTGCCGGACGCCCCCGGACGGCTAGCGCCACGCAGGCCCGAGCACCCGGCGGCGGGCCAGCGCCACCACCATCACCGTGGCCAGCGCCCCGTTGATGAGGCTTTTGAGGGCGTTGAAGGGGATGATGGCGGTGGGCAAAAGGGCAGCCACCCTGGCCGCCGGCATGCCGAACTGCAGGTACAGGATGGGGAAGTTGGCCACGGCCATGACAGCCACCCGGGCCGCCGTCCCCGCCAGCACCGCCAGGGCCAGCCTCCAGGCGCCCGCGGGGGTGACGGCCTCGCCCA
>DATCLL010000212.1:0-4695 GCA_036563935.1 Limnochordales bacterium
AGGGTGTTGACGGCGCCGCAGCGCCGGGCCTGGTCGGTCAGCTCGTCCACCAGCTCCAGCACGGCCTGCTTGTGGGGGATGGTGACGTTGGCCCCGGCCAGTCCCAACGCCCGCAGCCCGGCTACCGCCTGGGCCAGCAGAGGGGGAGGCACCGGAAAGAGGGTGTACACCCACGCCAGCCCCAGGGCCCGGAAGGCCGCGTTGTGCATGGCCGGGGAAAGGGAGTAGGTGGCCGGGTAGCCCAGAAGCCCCACTACCCTCGGTGCCGCCTGCACACCGCAGGCCTGCTGGCCGGGCCGGCCAGGGCCCGCCACAGCCGGTGGGCTGGCCATGCGACAAGGCCCCTTCTGCCCGGCAGCCCTCAGCTGGCCTGAGCCTGCGCCTCAGTGCGAGCCGGCGCCTGGGCCTGCCCTGCGGCGGCCACCTGTTCCTGGGATTGGACCACCACCGTCATGGTGGTGGCTATCCCCGGCGCCAGCCGCACCGTCACCGGGTAGCTGCCCAGGCTCTTGATGGGAGATTCCAGCTCCACCCGCCGGCGGTCCACCGTCACCCCGAACTGCCGCTGCAGCGCCGCCGCCACGTCCGCGGCCGTCACGGAGCCGTACAGCCGGCCGCCCTCACCGGCCCGCACCCCGATCACCAGAGGCTGGCCTTCCAGGCGGGCCGCCAGCTGCCGAGCCTGTTCCAGCTCCCGCTCCAGGCGCTTTTGCAGCTGTTCCTGCTGCCGCTGCACGGCCCGGGCGCTTCCCTCGGTGGCCACCACGGCCATGCCCCGGGGCACCAGGTAGTTGCGGCCGTAGCCGTCGGCCACCTCCACCAGCTGGCCCGCCCGGCCCAGCCCCTTCACATCCTGGGTCAGGATCACCTTCACCGGAAATCACCCCGCTTGCCCGCTACAGACGGCGCCAGTTGAACCACGGATCCAGCGCCCCCGCGGCCGCCGTCGCGGCCCACACCGGCCAGAAGCTGAGCACCAGGAACAGCACCAGCCCCCGCACCAGCCGGCTCACCTGCTGGCGTTCCAGCCAGAACCACACCAGCGACAGCCCCTGCACCGTCGCGCTCATCCAGCCCAGCACGAACAGGTTGTTGCCCACCGTGGCGGCCAGGGGGAAGCGGCTTCCGGCAAAAGCGGCCGCCAGGCCCAGGGCCATGGCCAGCGCCGGCACGGGCGACGAGCGCCAGCGCGAAAAGGGGGCAAACCACGCCAGCCGCTCGCCCATGCGCTGCAGGACCACCCGCACCACCCAGTAGTTGACATAGGCCGTCGCCACGGCCGTCAGGAAGAAGATGGCCGGCGCCAGGCGGCGCATGAGGGCCAGGGTAGCCTGGGTGGACTCCCGCATCTGGCGCAGCTGCTCGGCGCTGAAGCCCAGCCGGCCGTACAAGTCCATGGCCTGCTGCATGGACTGCTCCATGGCCTTGAGGGTGGCCTCCAGGCTGTTGATCCCCAGAAGCCACAGCCCTCCCACCAGCACGCCCAGAACCCAAAGGACCGAGCCCAGCACCCCCAGGGCCAGCACCTGGGCCGGCGGCAGGCCCCGCCGCAGCCCTTCGCCGATTCCCACCGCGATGAGGCCCGCCAGGGCCAGCAGCACCGCGCCGGGCAGGTTGCCCATGAGCAGGCCTACCAGGAGCACGGCCACCGCCCACGAAAGCAGGCCCGCCGCGACCCCGTGGCGGTAGATGAGCACCGCCGTGGGGGAGGGCAGGATGAGGTTCAGGTAGGGAACAAACCCCGACAGCCACCCCAGCACCACGGTGGTGGCCGCCAGAAGCCCGCTTTCCGTGAGGCGAAGGGTTCGGGAACGCAGCGAACCAGACCCGCCCGCGCCTATCGTCGTCCCCCACCCTGAAAGTGCCGGTACAGCGCGCTGAAGTCCCCGTACCACTGCTCCAGCTCATGGGGCTCGGCCATGGCCGAGCGTACCCGGCTTTCCACCTTCATGTCCAGCCGGGCCGGGCTGATCCCCAGCCGCCGGGCCAGCACGTAGGCCCCCACCACCACCGATGCCAAAGCCTCGCTGACGGCCTCGTCGTTCACCCGGGCCATGGCGCGGTACACGGCAGCCACCCCTGCTGCCAGGTCAGCCTTCAGAAACTCGATCACCCGCAGATCCCGGGCCAGCTGGCTTTCCGCCTGGGCAGAGGCGCCTGCCTGCACCGCCTTCACCCCATTCCCCTGACCCTGGCCGGCAGGCCCCTTCGGGGCCGGCGGTGCCCCGCAGGCCCGCACGGCCCGCAGGGCACCCGCTGCCGGCCATGGGTGGGCCAGTTCAGTCCGCCACGAAGGGGAGCAGCGCGAGGTGGCGGGCCCGCTTGATGGCCACCGTCAGCTGGCGCTGGTGGCGGGCGCAGTTGCCGGTGATGCGCCGCGGCAGGATCTTGGCCCGCTCCGTCATGTACTTGCGCAGCCGGCCCACGTCTTTGTAGTCCACCCACCGGATGCGATCCACGCAAAACGCGCAGACCTTGCGCCGCTTCTTGGATTTCTCCTTGGCCACCGCTACCTCTTCCCTCTCGGCGCCTGTGGCGCCGTCGGTGTCGTTGGCGTCTCAGAAGGGCACCTCGTCGGGAGCGGGCGGGAACTCCTCCACGTCCGCGGGAAGCGATTCCACGTCGGCCGGCTCCTCGGGCCCGCCCTTCTGCGGGGCATCCAGGAAGGAGACCCGGTCGGCCACCACCTCCACGGCCACCCGGTGCACCCCGTTGGCATCGTCGTACGGCCGCAGCTGCAGCCGCCCGTCCACGCCCACCAGGCGCCCTTTGCGCACGTAGGCCCCCACGGTCTCCGCCAGCTTGCGCCAGCAGACCACGTCGATGAAGTCCGTCTCCCGCTGGCCCTGCTGGTTGGTGAAGGGCCTGTCCACCGCGATGCGAAACCGGGTGACCGCGGCCCCGGCCCGGGTGTACTTCAACTCCGCGTCCCGTACCGCCCGCCCCACCAGCACGATCCGGTTAACCATTCGCCTGCGGCCCCTCCTCACCGGCGGCCTGTGCCGCCTCGGCCTTCTCCGCAGCCCCCTTTCCGGCGGGGGCTACCTGCCTGACCACCAGGTGCCGCAAGACGCCATCCGTGATGCGAAGGACCCGCTCCAGCTCCTGGGGGGTACCCGTCGCCCCGTCAAACTCCAGCAGCACGTAGTACCCTTCCAGCTGGTGGCGGATGGGGTACGCCAGCCGCCGCCGGCCCCACCGGTCCACCGTGCGTACCACGCCGCCGGTGTCGGTGATCACCTTCTGCAGGCGGGCTACCAGGCTGTCCAGCGCCCCATCCTGGCCCTCCAGGCGGGGGTCCAGGACCACCACGGCCTCGTACGGGCGCAGCAACGCCCGCCACCTCCTCCCCACGGGCAACATGGCTCCCGGGAACCGCTCGGCCCGGGAACGGGGATAGCAGGCCCATTATACCATCCGCGGACCCGTCAGGTCAGGGGGCTGCCGGGGCCGTAGGCCTCCAGGCGCCGGCGCACCGCCTGCAGGAACCGCAGCGCGTGCACGCCATCGCACAGCCGGTGGTCGAAGGAGAGGCACAGGGGCAGGATGGACCGGATGGCCAGCTGGTCGTCCTTGAGCACCACCAGCCGCCGGGTCACCGCCTCGGTGGTGAGGATAGCGCCCTGCCCGGGCGGCACGATGGGCCGGGACAGCACCGAACCCAGCGCGCCGGTGTTGTTCACGGTGAAGGTGGCCCCCTGCAGCTCGTCCGGGGAGAGCTTGCCGGCCCGGGCCTTGCTTACCAGTTCGTGCACGGCCCGGGCGATGCCCACCACGCTCAAGCGGTCGGCGTGGCGCACCACCGGAACCACCAGCCCGTCCTCCAGCCCCACCGCCACCCCCACGTGGATGGCCCGGAAGCGCCGGATGCGCCCGTCCACCCAGCAGGCATTGAGTTCGGGAACCTCTCGCAGCGCCTCCGCGGCCGCCCGGATGGCGAAGGGCAGGAAGGTGAGCTCGAACCCCTCCCGCCGGTAAAAGTCGCCTTGCAGCTGATCCCGCAGGGCGGACAGCGCGGTGACGTCGGCCTCCACCATGGTCCAGGCGTGGGGGACCTGCGCCCAGCTTTCCGCCATGCGCCGGGCGATGACCGCCCTCACCGGCGCCGGCGCCTGCTCCGTGAACTCCCCATCCCGCTCCGCCACGCCGCCGGGCTGCTCCCGCTGCGGCGGCTCGGCGCCGCCGGCAAAAGCCGCGCCCGGGGAACCGACCCGGGCGGCGGCGCCACCCTCCGCCACTCCCGCCGCCCGCAGCACGTCCTCCCGGGTCACCCGGCCGCCCTCGCCCGTGCCCTGCACCCGGGAGGGGTCCACCCCGTACTCCTGGGCCAGGCGCCGCACCGCAGGGGAGTACAGGCCTCGGGCCTGCACCGGCGCAGCCGCGGGCCCGGGCGCCGCCGGGGCCGGCGGGGCTGCCGAGGCCGGCGGGGCCGGCGCGGGCCCCGATGCCGGCGCCGCCGCGTCCGCCGCCTGCGCCACCTCCGTCTCCAGCACGGCCAGCACCGTTCCCACGGGCACCGTCTGGCCTTCGCCCACGTGGATGGCGCCCAGCACTCCTTCCGCAGGGGAGGGCACCTGCACCGTCACCTTGTCGGTGAGCACCTCCACCACCGGCTCGAAGCGGGCCACCCGCTCCCCGGGCGCCTTGAGCCAGCGCACCACCTGGCCTTCGGTCACGCTTTCCCCCAGCTGGGGC
>DATCLL010000213.1:0-2676 GCA_036563935.1 Limnochordales bacterium
CGGCAAAGCGCCGGAACCCCACCACCACCTGCCCGTCGTCCAGCTCCAGGGTCCAGGTGGCCCGCAGGGCCGGCGAAGAGTCCTCCAGACCCAGCGGCCACAGGGCCTCCAGGCTGAAGCCCACGCCCTGCAGCCGCAAGCGCCCGCCGGCCGAGGGCACCAGGTGGAGTCCCCTGCCCGTGCGCCCCCACAGGGTGAGGGCCACCAGCGGCTCAAGCCACCCCCGTCCCGTCCCGGCCGACAGGTGGCTTTCCAGTGACTGCCGGTTGGACTGCGGCCCCGTCACCTGCGCATAGGAGAAGGCCAGGGAGGGCCGGCCGCCGGGCAGGGAGCCCAGCATCCCCTCGGAGCCACTGCCGCCCGGAGCGCTGCCCACCAGTGCTGCCAGGGAGGTGGGCCAGGCCCGGGCCGGCGTGTGGCCGGGCAAGAACGCCTGGGCCGCCACCGCCAGGGCTGCGGCCAGCAGCCCATGGGAGAAAAGCCGTTGCGGGAAGTGTTGCCGCCAGGTGCTGCGGCGCCGCCGCACCGAGTCTCGCCACCGCTTCCTGCGGCAGGAACTTCGGCACCGCGGCTGGCCGCCCTGCCGGGCCGGAGGGGCTGCCCAGGAGGAAACGGGCCGCCCTGCGCCTTGACAGGCCCGCCGGCAGTTGGGTAGGCTGGTGGGCGGAACCCATACTCATAATGATTCCGTAACCAGGGAGGGGTGCTGCGGTGTTCCTGCGCATCGACCGCCTGCAGGTGGCCCTGCCCCAGCCCAAGGAGGCCGACCCCAACGCGGCGGCAGCCGTACAGGAGCTCCTGGGCGGGCGCTTCGGTGAGATGTCCACCCTGATGAACTACATGTACCAGTCCTTCAACTTCCGCGGCCGGGAAGGCCTGCGCCCGTACTACGACCTCATCGCCAACATCGCCACGGAAGAGCTGGGCCACATCGAGCTGGTCTCCGCCACGGTGAACCTGCTGCTCACCGGCGCCACCCAGCCCGCACCGCCCGACCAGGCCCCTCTGGCGGCAGGGGCGTCGGTGCGCAACACCCACCACTTCATCGCCACCGCCCAGACCACCCTGGTGGGGGACTCCATGGGTGGCTCCTGGCGGGGCGACTACGTCTTTTCCAGCGGTAACCTGGTGCTGGACCTCCTGCACAACTTCTTCCTGGAAAACGGTGCCCGGCTGCAGAAGATCCGGGTCTACGAGATGACCCGCAACCCCGTGGCCCGGGAGATGATCGGGTATCTCCTGGTGCGGGGCGGCGTGCACGCGCTGGCCTACGCCAAGGCCCTGGAGAGCGTCACGGGCGTCAACGTGAGCAAGATGCTGCCCATCCCCAACATCGAAAACAGCAAGTTCCCCGAGGCCCGCAAGTTCGAGGCCATGGGCGTGCACCGCAACCTCTACCGGTTCAGCCCCGAGGATTACAAGGCCATTGCCCGCCTCTGGCAGGGGCCGCACCCCGACGGCAGCGGGCCCCTGACGGTAGTGGACGGGCCGCCCGAGGGCGGGGCGGTGCCGGAGCTGCCCGCGGTGGCCGAGGAGTTCGCCCCCGGGCTTGCCCCCGAGGAGATCGCGGAGCTGGCCCGGCGCCTGGCGCCGTGAGTTCGCCTTCAGGAAAGCGGGCGAAGACGTGGTAGGGGCGGCCGCACGGGCAGGGGCGGCCGCCCCGCACGCGCCGGGCTGTGAATTGTCTCACCAGCATCGCCCCCCGGCAGGAATGGCTGCCGACCCGTCGAACCCCAGCCCCGGCGGTTGGGATCCAGGATGCCGATCCCCGGCTCGGCCGCTGGGGGAGCCGAGGGGGGAAGTCGTCTCGGGTGAGCGCCATCGAGGAGCAGATCCAGCAGCTCCAGCGGGGCGAAGTGCGGCCCATCCGGGACATCGTTTTCCACTACCTGCGCCAGTGCATCCTGGGGGGCCGCTACAAGTACGGTGACCGGCTCATCGAGGCGGCGCTGGCCGCCGAGCTGAACGTGAGCCGCACGCCCGTCCGGGAGGCGCTGCGCAAGCTGGAGCTGGAGGGGCTGGTGGAGTACCGGTCCCGGCGGGGCGCTGTGGTGGTGGTGCCCTCCGTGGAGGACATGGAGGAGATCTACGCGGTGCGCAGCGTCCTGGAAGGCCTGGCGGCGCGGCTGTGCGCCCAGGTGTTCGGCGAGCAGGAAAAGCAGGAGCTTCGCCGGCTTCTCGAGGAGATGAACCGGGCGTACCTAGCCCGGGACTGGCCCACCGCCAGCCGGCTGCACACGGCCTTCAACGACTACATCTACCGGGGCGCCCGCAACCGGCGGCTGTACGAGATCGTCAGCCGCCTGCACGAGTACACCGAGCGCGCCCAGATGCTGTCCATGCAGCGGGAAGGCCGCATGCACGAGATCGTCCAGGAGCACAACGGGATGGTGGAGGCCATCTGCGCCGGGGATCCCGACCTGGCGGAGCAGCGGGCCCGCCAGCACGTGGAGAACGGGCGGCAGGCCTTCATCGCCGTCCACCGCCGCCAGGCCCAGGCGGCGGGGATAAAATCGGACGGGCGCATTCCCGTGCCCTCGGGGGGCTACCGGCATGCCGGCAGCCACGGCGGGCACGTCCACAACGAGGGGGATGGGCGTTGAACGGGCTGGCAGCGGTGTTGCGGGGCCACCACGCCGACATCGGCTACGGGCACGGCCAGGCTGGCTTCCGGCA
>DATCLL010000214.1:0-2855 GCA_036563935.1 Limnochordales bacterium
GCGGCCCAGGCCGCGGTGAACCTCACGGGAGCCGGGGCCACCTTTCCCTATCCCCTGTATTCCCGGTACTTCGCGGAGTTCCACCGGCGCACGGGCGTTGCCGTCAACTATCAGTCCATCGGGTCCGGCGGGGGCCTGCGCCAGCTGCGGGAGCGCACCGTTCACTTCGGCGCCTCGGACGCCTACCTCACCGACGAACAGATGGCCCGCTACCCCGGGCCCGTGGTGCACATCCCCACCGCCATCGGGGCCGTGGTGCCGGCCTACCAGCTCCCGGGGGTGAAGGGGCCGCTTCGCTTCAGCGGGCCGGTGCTGGCCGGCATCTTCCTGGGCAAGGTGAAGCGGTGGGACGACCCGGCCATCCAACAGCTCAACCCGCAGGTGCGCCTGCCGGGCCTGCCCATCACGGTGGTGCACCGCTCCGACGGGTCGGGCACCACCTTCGTGTGGGTGGAGTACCTGGCCAAGGTGTCGCCCCAGTGGGCCCGGCAGGTGGGGGTGGCCACCAGCGTGGCGTGGCCCACCGGCCTGGGCGCCAAGGGGAACGAGGGCGTCGCGGGCGTGGTGCGGCAGACTCCCGGGGCCATTGGGTACCTGGAGCTGGCCTACGCGGTGCAAAACGGCCTTTCCTACGGCGCCGTCCAGAACCAGTCCGGGCAGTTCGTCGTGGCGGATCTCCAAAGCCTGCGGGACGCGGCCAACATCCCGCTTCCTGCCGATACCCGGGTCTCGCTGACCAACACGCCGGCCCCCGGGGGCTATCCTGTGGCCTCCTTCACCTGGCTTCTGGTCTACCGGGACCTGGAGCTGACGGCGAGAAGCCGGGATGAGGCTGCGGCGCTGGTGAGGCTTTTGGACTGGGTGGTGCACGAGGGCCAGGAGTTCAACGAGGCGCTGCACTACGGCCGGCTGCCGGCGGTGGCCGTGCAGCGGGCCCAGGCCCTCATCGCGGGGCTGCGCTACCGGGGCGAACCCCTGGGCGCTCGGCTCGCGGGTCGCCGTCCCTGAGGTCGTGGCGGCAGGCAGGGGTGGAGATGCTCTGTCCGGTTCCGCGGTGAAGACGGCCGCACGCAGAGCTGGTCGCAGCGCCGGCTGGCTTTACGGCCCGGCGGGGGACCGCCTCTTCGGCGCGGTGGTTCTCCTGCTGGGGCTGGCGGTAGTGGCTGCCGCGGCGCTGACGGTCTCCATGCTGTACCGGGGCGGCGCCCCCGCCCTGCGCCGGTTCGGGTGGGTCGGCTTTGCCAGCGGCGCGGCGTGGGATCCTGCAGTCGGCATGCAGTTCGGCGCGCTGCCCTTCCTGGCGGGCACCCTCATCACCAGCGCAGGGGCGCTGCTTCTGGCCGTCTTTCCTGCCGTGGCCACCGCCCTGTTCGTGACGGAATACGCTCCCCGCCCCGTGGCCCAGGTGGTGAGCTACCTCACGGACCTCCTGGCTGCCATCCCCAGCGTGGTGTACGGGCTGTGGGGGCTTCTGGTGATGGTGCCGTGGGTGCGCCGCCTGGAGGTGGCCATCTTCACCTGGGCGGCCGCCCACGCCCCCTGGATGGTGCCGGTGCTGGGGGCGCCCACGGGCATCGGGGTGCTGTCGGCCATCCTCCTGCTGTCGGTGATGATCGTTCCCTTCGCCAGTTCCGTGGCCCGCGACGCCATCCGCCTGGTGCCGGCTGCCCAGCGGGAGGCGGCCTGGGCCCTGGGAGCCACCCACTGGGAGACCATCCGCATGGCGGTGCTGCCCCATGCTCGGGGCGGGATCCTGGCAGGGGTGGTGCTGGCCCTGGGCAGGGCCCTGGGGGAGACCATGGCGGTGACCATGGTCATCGGAAACTCCCACGAGATACCGGCGGCGCTGTTCGCGCCGGGGGCGACCATGGCCTCGGTCATCGCCAACGAGTTCACCGAGGCGGTGGAAGACCTGCACCTGTCGAGCCTGGTGGCGGTGGGGTTCTACCTGTTCCTGCTCTCCCTGGCCGTGAACGTGGCGGCCACGTTGTGGCTGCGCCGGCTGTATCCCAGGGGGGAGCGGCGGTGACGGCGGCCCGGCGGTGGAACGCCCGGCGCTGGAAGGACAGGGCGGCCGCCGCGGTCATCGGCCTGGGGGCGGCGGCGACGCTGGTGCCCGTGCTGCTGGTGCTGGGGTACGTGGTGCGGGAGGGGCTGCAGGCCCTGGACGTGGCCTTCTTCACCCGGCTGCCCGCGCCGGTGGGTGAGCCGGGGGGCGGCGTTCTCAACGCCATCGTCGGCACCCTCCTCATCGACCTGGCAGCGGCCTTGATGGGGGTGGTGGTGGGGGTGGGTGCCGGGGTGTTCCTGTCGGAGTTCCGGGAGCACCCTGCCAGCGGCCTGGTGCGGCTGGTGAACGACGTGATGGCGGGCGTGCCGGCCATCATCGTAGGGCTGGTGGCCTACGAGCTGGTGGTGCGGCCCATGGGCCACTTCTCGGGCCTGGCCGGGTCCGTCGCGCTGGGGCTCATCATGGTGCCCATCGTGACCCGGGCCACGGAGAGCGTGCTGCGCCTGGTTCCCAGGGAGCTGCGGGAGGCGGGCCTGGCCCTGGGGTTGCCCCGCTGGAGGGTGGTGGTGTCGGTGGTGCTCCCCACGGCCCGCTACGGGGTGACCACGGGGGTTCTGCTGGCCCTGGCCCGGGTGTCGGGCGAGGCGGCGCCGTTGCTGTTCACAGCCTTCGGGAACCCCTTCCTGAACGTGAACCTCCTGCAGCCCATGGACAGCCTGCCGCTGCGGCTGTTCACCTACGCCATAAGCCCGTACCCGGAGTGGCACCGCCTGGCCTGGGGCTGCGCCCTGGTGCTGGTGGCCCTCATCCTGGTAACCACGGCGGCGGCCCGGAGGGCCACCGG
>DATCLL010000215.1:0-3338 GCA_036563935.1 Limnochordales bacterium
GGCGGGATCGTGGGGTGTGAGTTCGCCAGCATCTTCGCCGCCTTCGGAAGCCGGGTGACGGTGCTGGAGCTTTTGCCGGGCCTTCTGCCCATGGCGGACGCCGAGCTGGGCCGCCGGCTGGCCCAGAGCCTGCGGCGGGCCGGTGTGGAGGTGCGCACGGGGGTGCGGGTGGAGGCGGTGCAGGCGGTGGCGGGCGCGGGGGAGGACGGCCCGTGGGGGCCGCCCAAGCGGGTGCTGTACCGGGACGGGACGGGGGCGGCGGGCAGCGCCGAGGGGGAGGCGGTGCTGGTGGCCGTGGGCCGGCGGCCTTCCTTTTCCGGCTTCGACCCCGACGGGCTGGGCATCCAGGCGGTGCAGGGCGGGCTTAAGGTGGACGGCTTTTTGCAGACCACCCGGCCGGGGGTGTATGCGGTGGGGGACGTGAACGGGCTGTCCCTTCTGGCCCACGCCGCCTCCGCCCAGGGTCTCATCGCCGCCGAGCACGCCGCCGGGCGAACGCCCCGGCCGTGGGGCACTTCCCCCGTTCCGGCCTGCGTGTTCACGCTGCCCGAGGTGGCGTGGGTGGGGATGACGGAGGAGGAGGCCCGCCAGCAGGGAGTGCCCTACGGGGTGGGACGGTTCAGCTACACCGCCCTGGGGCGGGCCCACGTGGACGGCGAGACGGATGGGTTCGTCAAGATCCTCTACCGGGCGCAGCCGCCCGGTGCGGGCGAGGTGCTGGGGGTGCACCTGCTGGGCCACGCCGCCACGGAGCTGGTGCACGAGGGCGTGCTGGCGCTGCGGTTCGGGGCCAGCGTGCAGGAGCTGGCGGAGGCCATCCACGCGCACCCCACCTTCTCCGAGGCGGTGGCGGAGGCCGCCCACGCGGCGGTGGGGCTGCCGGTGCACATGGCCCGCCGGTAGCAGGCCCCCCGTGTCAGTCGGCCAGGGCCTCGGGGGGGATGGGCCGCCGGCCGGCGTAGCCGTCTTCCAGGCCGTGGTAAAAGCGGACGGCAGGCTCCCCCAGCTTCCAGCACAGCCACACCTCCTGGCCGTGGATGCGGGCGGGGAAGTCCACCAGTCCTGTCTCGATGTGCTTGATCTGGCAGCCCAGGCCGTGCACCTGGTCGATGATGCGGCGCATCTCGGCCACGGCCTCGTCGAAGCGCCGGCAGGCCTGCTCGTAATCCACGGCCATGAGGAGCTTTCCGTCCGGGCCCTCGCCCACCGCCAGGCACAGCTCCTTCTCCCGGTGCGCCTGGCGGGCCTCGTGGTAGCGCTCTCGCAGGCGGGTCATGGCCTGGGTCAGGAAGGGGACCAGGGCGCTGGCCTGCCGGGCGGTGAAGTAGCGGGGGGCGCGGGGCTGGGGCTGTGGCCCGCCTGTGGTCACCCACCTTCACCCCCTTCGGTGGCATTGTAGGGCCGCCGGCCGGCCCGCACAATCGGCCGTCGGGCAATGGAGGCGACCGGCAGCACCTGGCTCGGCAGGAGTGGTTCTGGCACCCCCGAAGGACCTTTCCATGGGTGCCACGCTGCGGATCGGCCTGGCCGCGCTGGCATTGGGCCTGGCGCTGTCCGGGGCAGGGACGCCCGCCGGGGCAGCCTGGCAGGTGCTGCGCACCCCTCTCGTGCGGGTGTACTTCACGGACGGCTATGAGGCGGCGGCCATCTCCGCGGCGCAGCTGGCCGAGCAGGCCCTGGGGGAGCTGGAGGGGCGGCTGCAGCACCGCCTGGAAGGGCCGCTGCACCTGGTGCTGTCCGACCGCACGGACCTGGCCAACGGCTTTACCGACGTGGCCTACTACAACCGGGTGGTCATCTTTCCCGCCTTTCCCGTGGGCATGGGCTACACCACGGGCCTCAGCCCCCGCATGGAGCACTGGCTGCGCCTGGTGATCACCCACGAACTGGTGCACGCGGCGCACCTGGACATGGCCGAGGGACCGGCGCGAGGGCTGCGGGAGCTGTTCGGCCACGTGCCGGTGCTGTCCACCCCCAACGCCATCCAGCCCCGCTCGTGGCTGGAAGGGGTGGCCACCCTGGAGGAGACCCGGTTGGTGGGCGGAGGGCGGGGCGAGGATCCCCTGTTTGACATGTTCCTGCGGGCCGACGTGCTGGAGGACCGCCTGCCCACCATGGACCAGACCCTGGGGCTGTACGACCTGGAGCGCTTCCAGCCGGCGGGCACCGTCTACCTGTACGGGTATGCGTGGTTCGATTTCCTGCGGCGGCGCTACGGAGACCAGGCCCTTTTGCGGCTGCACAAGGGCTACGCCGGGCTGCGCTACACGCTGCCGGGCGAGGCGGTGCGGGACGTGGTGCGCCAGCCGGCAGCGCAGGTGTGGCAGCAGATGCAGGAGGAGCTCAAAAGCCAGTTCCGCCGCCAGATCCGGGCCATCGAGGCCCAGGGGGCCACACAGCCGCAGGGGCTGGCCTCCTCCGGCTGGGTGGTGGTGACGCCCCGGGTCTCTCCCGACGGCCGGTGGGTGGCCTACGCGGCCCAGGGACCGGCGGTGGAGGACGTGCGGCTGCTGGAGCTGGCCACGGGCCGGGACCGCCAGCTGGTGCTGGCCAGGGCCACGGCCCCGGGGGGCCTGGACTGGACCCCGGACGGGCGCAGCGTGGTGTACAGCTCCGTGGAACGCCAGGGGGCCCGGGAGTTTGCCGACCTGTTCCGGGTGGAGGTGGAGGGCGGACGGGTGCGGCGGCTGACCCGGGGGCTTCGGGCGTACGCCCCCGCCGTCTCCCCCGACGGGACCCGGGTGGCCTTCGCCTCCCGGGAGGGCCTCAACACCCGCCTTATGGTCATGGGGCTGGAGGATCCGGGCGGCCGGCCGCCCCGGGTGGTGTGGCAGCCCCCGCCGGGATGGCAGATCCTGAGCGTGGCGTGGCGGCCGGGGCCCTATGTGGCCGTTTCGGTATGGCGGCCCGGCGGCTACACGGACATCCTGCTGCTGGAGCCGGCGCCCCCGCCGCCGGACGCCGCCGGGCAGGGCAGCCAGGCCGCTGCCTCTGGTGCGGGCGCCCCGCAGGGGCAGCCGTGGCGGGAGGTTCGCTGGGTCACCGCCGACCGGGCGGTGGACGAGCGGCCGTCGTGGAGCCCGGACGGCAAGTTCCTGCTGTTTCACTCGGACCGGGACGGCATCTACAACCTGTACGCGTGGGAGGTCGGGAGCGGCCGGTTCTTCCGGCTCACCAACGTGCTCACGGGGGCCTTCGACCCGGTGGCCACCCCGGACGGGCGCAGCGTGGTGTTCTCGTGGTACCAGGCCTCGGGTTACCGCCTGGCCCGGCTGGGGTGGGACCAGCTCCGGTGGGAGCCGGTGGAGCTGCGCCAGGACGCCGATGCGCCGGGTGTG
>DATCLL010000216.1:0-4279 GCA_036563935.1 Limnochordales bacterium
GTCTCCCGGGAGGGGGTTCAGCGGGACATCCTGCCCATCGTGGAAGGCGCCACGGTGATGACCAAGTACGGGCCCGTGCGCACCGACCACATCCTGTTCATCGCCGCGGGGGCCTTCCACGTGTCCCGGCCGTCGGATCTCATCCCCGAGCTGCAGGGACGCTTTCCCATCCGGGTGGAACTGGCCCCCCTGGGCCGTCAGGAGCTGCGGCGCATCCTCACGGAGCCGGAGAACTCCCTGGTGCGCCAGTACCAGGCCCTGCTGGCCACGGAGGGGGTGCAGCTGGTCTTCACCGAGGAGGCCCTGGACGAGATCGCCCGCCTGGCGGAACTGGTCAACGAGCAGACGGAGAACATCGGGGCCCGCCGGCTGTACACCCTCATGGAGAAGGTGCTGGAGGAGCTCTCCTTCGAGGCCCCCCGCCTGCGAGGCCAGCAGGTGACCGTGGACGCCGCCTACGTGCACCGCCGCCTGGCTGACATCGTCCGGGACCGGGACCTGTCCCGCTACATCCTGTAGCGGGCCTGCGGCCGCCTGCCTGCCGCCCGGGGGTCTGCCCTGGCCCGTTGCGCCGTCCCGCTGCCGGCCGGGCCTCGCTGCGCCTGCATGCGGGGGTTGTATCGTCTGACAATTTCGACACATGACATAACCCGACTCATTAACAGGAATACGTCGGGTTATGTCGTATTGACGTAAACCGACAGTTTGGGAGGCCGATATAGGTGGCGGGGGGCGCACGGCCCCCGCGGACGGCACGGCCGGCGCCTTTCGCCGGGCAGCCGGCATACCGCAGGGAGGCGAGGCCATGGCCCCGCTGGAAGGCCTGTGGGGAGCTGCCGAGGAAAGCCTGTCCCGGGCCCTGGACGCCGCGGCGCTGCGGCAGCGGGTAGTGGCCCACAACCTGGCCAACCTGGAGACTCCCGGCTACCGTCGGTTTCAGGTGGTCTTCGAGGAGCTTCTGGCCCAGCAGCAGGCCCGCCAAAGCCGCCTGCGGCTTTCTTTGGCCACCACCCATCCGGCCCACCTGAAGGGGATCCCTGCCCGGCCCGTGGGCCCGGTGGTGGTGCGGGACGAGGGCACCATCTACCGTAACGACGCCAACAACGTGGATCCCGAGCGGGAGCTGGCCACCATGGCCAAAAACGGCCTGTGGTACCGGTCCCTGTCCCGGGCCATGAGCGCCCGCTTCGCCTCGCTGCGCACGGCCATTCACGAGGGCCGCCGCTGATCCGCACTGCAGGGGGGAAGTCTGCCGTGGCCTTTTTGTCCGGCCTGGACATCAGCGCGTCGGGGCTGACCGCCGAGCGGCTGCGAATGGATCTCATCGCCAACAACCTGGCCAACGCCCTGTCCACCCGAACGCCCCACGGAGGGCCCTACCGGCGCCAGATGCCGGTCTTTGCGGCCCGCCAGCCGGTGGGGCAGGTGGGAGCGGGCGTGGAGGTGGTGGCCATCGTGGAGGATCCCTCCCCGCCCCGGCTGGTCTTCGACCCCGACCACCCCGACGCCCGGCCCGACGGATACGTGGAGTACCCCAACGTGGACGTGGTTACGGAGATGGTGGACATGCTGGCGGCCAGCCGGGCCTACCAGGCCAACCTGGCCGCCTTCGCCACAAGCCGCGACATGGCGCAAAGCGCGCTGGAGCTGCTGCGGGTGTAGGGGGTGCCCGGCATGGAGGCGGTGCGGCCGGCCATCATGGGGATCCGCACAGGGGAGGCGGGCCTGCGCCCGGCCGGGGGGCCGGGCCTGGCCCAAGCCGGCGCCCCGGCAGCCGGCCAGGGTGCCGCCAAGCCCTTCTCCCGGGTGCTGCAGGAGGCCCTGGACCAGGTGAACCGGCTGCAGCTGGAGGCCCAGGCCCAGGTGGAAGCCCTGGCCGCCGGGCAGGTGGACGACCTGCACCGGGTGGCCCTGGCGGTAGAGCGGGCCCAGCTGGCGCTGGAACTGACCGTGGCGGTTCGCAACAAGCTGCTGGAGGCCTACCAGGAGATCAGCCGCATGCCTGTGTGAGTGAGGTTTGCAGGCGATGAACCTGGCATGGCGCCGCCTGGTGGACAGGCTGCGGGAGCTCTGGGCCAGCATGCCTCCCAGGGGCAGGCTGGCGGCCGCGGCGGTCACCCTGGCCGGCCTGGCCGGCACCGTGGCCCTGGCGCTGCTGGCCGGCGGGCCCCGCTACCAGCCCGTCTTCACGGGCCTGCGGGGCGACGACCTGCGGGCGGTCACCCTGGCGCTTCAGCAGCGCCGGGTGGACTTCCGGGTGGACGAGCCCACGGGCTCGGTGCTGGTGCCCGAGCCCGTGGTGCGCCAGGTGCGCTTCGACCTGGCCATGGAAGGCCTTCCCCGCAACGGCGTCGTGGGCTTCGAGGTGCTGCGGGAGACCCAGCTGGGCCTCACCGACTTCGAGCGGCGGGCCCGGTACCTGTGGGCCCTGCAGGGGGAGCTGGTACGCACCATCCGCTCCATCCAGGGGGTGGCCGACGCCCGGGTGCACGTGGTGGCGCCCGAGCGCAGCCTGTTCGTCGGCGAGCAGAAGGAGGCCACCGCGTCGGTGCTGCTCACGCTGCTTCCCGGCGTGCAGCTTTCGCCCCGGCAGGTGCGCGGCATCGTGCACCTGGTGGCCAACAGCGTGGAGGGCCTGCGGCCGGAGAACGTGACGGTGGTGGACTCCGCCGGCAACGTGCTGTCCGACAGCCTTCAGGAGACGGCCGGAGCGGGCGCCAGCAACGCGGTGGCCGAGCGGCTGCAGCTGGAACGCCAGTATGAGCGGGAGCTGGAGCGCAGCCTGCAGGCCACCCTGGAACGCATCTGGGGCGAGGGCCGCGTCCTGGTGCGGGTGAACGCCGACCTTACCTTCGACAGCCAGGAAGAGCGCCA
The DNA here is from genome assembly GCA_036563935.1 of Limnochordales bacterium. Classification (GTDB taxonomy): domain Bacteria; phylum Bacillota; class Limnochordia; order Limnochordales; family Geochordaceae; genus DATCLL01. Next base: position 2,875 of record DATCLL010000216.1, read on the forward strand.
CGAGATCTTCTCCCCCGTGGTCAACGGGCGCAGCGGCATCGTCCGCAGCGAGCAGCGCACCGAGGAGAGCTTCCTGGGCAGCTCGGCTCCTTCCGGGGGAGTGCCCGGGGTCAGTTCCAACGTGCCGGGCTACGTGAGCCAGCTGGCCCAGCCGGGCGGGCCCTCGGAGTTCCAGCGCCTGGAGACGGTCACCAACTACGAGGTGAACCGGGTAGAGCGCCGGGTGGTGATGGCGCCGGGACGCATCCAGCGCCTGTCGGTGGCCGTGTGGATCGACGGGGAGCTGGACCCCGCGGAACAGCAGCGCACGGAGCAGGTGGTGGCGGCGGCCATGGGGCTTCAGCCGCAGCGGGGCGACCAGGTGACGGTGGCCAGCATGCGCTTTGCCCGGGCCCCCGAACCCTCCGCCACCGAGGCCAGGCTGCTGGCTGCCGAGGGGGTACCGGCGGTGCGGGGCGTCGTGTGGTGGCTCCTGGCGCTTTTGCTGGTGGTGGCAGCGGGCTGGTGGGTGAGCCGCCGCCTGCGCCAGCTGCGCGCGCCCGCTCCCGTGGCCGCGCCCCGGCCGGCTGCGGAAGCCGCCGAGGCGGTGGCTGTGCCGGTGTCGCCGGCCGAGGTCGAGCGCAGGCGATTGCGGGAGGAGATCACCCAGCTGGCCCGGGAGCGGCCGGAGGAGTTCGCACAGCTTTTGCGGTCGTGGCTGGTGGAGGAGAGCTGAGCCATGGCCGGCGGGCGAGGGCACGGGACGGGCGCTTTGACGGGTAAGCAGAAGGCGGCCATCCTGCTCATCGCGCTGGGGCCGGAGGTATCGTCCCAGGTGTTCAAGCACCTGCGGGAAGAGGAAATCGAGGAACTCACCTTTCAAATCGCGGCGGTCCACCGGGTGCACCCCGAGGAGATAGAACGGGTGATGCAGGAGTTCCGGGAGATGATGCTGGCCCAGCAGTACATCAGCCAGGGCGGCATCGAATACGCCCGGGAGCTCCTGGAAAAGGCTCTGGGGCCCCAGCGGGCCACGGAGATCATCAAGCGGCTGACGGCGTCGCTGCAGGTGCGCCCCTTCGACTTCGCCCGGCGGGCCGACCCCAAGCAGCTTTTCAACTTCATCCAGCACGAACATCCCCAGACCATCGCCCTCATCATGGCCTACCTGCAGCCGGAGCAGGCGGCCACCGTCCTCTCCTCCCTGCCGCCCGAGCTGCAGGTGGAGGTGGCCCGGCGCCTGGCCACGCTGGACCGAACCTCCCCGGACGTGCTGGAGGAGGTCGAAAGCGCCCTGGAGCGCAAGCTCTCCTCCATCGTGGGCCAGGATTTCACCACCGCCGGCGGCATCGACGCGGCGGTGGAGGTCCTCAACCGCGTGGACCGCTCCACGGAGAAGACCATCCTGGAGGCCCTGGAGGCCGAG
>DATCLL010000217.1:0-1722 GCA_036563935.1 Limnochordales bacterium
CTGCACCCGGGACGCAGTGCCAGCCTGTGGGTGAACGGGCCGTCGGGCGGATCCCAGCCGGTGGGATACGCCGGGGAGCTGCACCCCGTGGTTCTGCAGCGGCTGGAACTGCCCGGCCGGGCGCTGGTGGCGGAGCTGGACCTGCTGGCCCTGGCCGGGGCGGGGCGGGAACAGGTGCGCTTTGCGCCGCTGCCCCGCTACCCGTCGGTGGTGCGGGATCTGGCCCTGGTGGCGCCGGTGGAGCTGGCGGCGGCCCGGGTGCTGGAGTGGGTGCGTGCCCACGCAGGGCCCCTGGCCCGGCAGGTGAAGCTTTTCGACGTGTATACAGGGCCGGGCCTGCCGGAAGGCACCCGCAGCCTGGGCATCTCCATCACCTACCAGGCCGCGGACCGCACCCTCTCCGACGCAGAGGTGGACGAGGCGGTGCGGGCCCTGCTGCAGGCGCTGGAGCCCCTGGGGCTGCGGCTGCGCTGAACGCGGCCGGCTTCGGGAGGCAGGGCACTTCGGCGGCCGGGCGCCGGGAAGACAGGCCCCGGGAAAGGGCGGGAACGTGGCGGCGCAGCGACCGCCGCGGCGGCCCGACGGGCTGCCGCAGGCCCACTCAACCCCCGACCGGCACGGCGGGGCGGAGCCAGCGGCGCTGGCCCGGGTGCGGGTGCAGGTGGCCGGCGAGGAGTACGTGCTGCGGGGCAACATGAGCCCCCAGCGCCTGACGCTTCTGGCGCAGGAGCTGGACCGTCGGCTGCGGGAACTGACCGCCCGCTATCCCCGCCTCCCCTTCCACCAGGCGGCCGTGCTGTGCTGCCTGCAGCTTTTGGAGGAACTGCAGCAACTTCGGGACGAGAACCGGGAGCTGCGGGACCTCCTGGGGCGGCGACCGTGAGGTGGGCGGTGCCGTGGCGAGCACCGGGGACCTGCTCAAGGACCTGACCTGGCTGGACGCCGTCTGGATCTTCCTGGTGCTGGCCATGGTGCTGCGGGGCCTGTTGCGGGGCCTGATGCAGGAACTGCTGGAGATGGTGAGCCTGGCGCTGTCGGTCTATGCCGGCTGGCGCACCTACGGGCCGGTGAGCCAGTGGCTGCTGCGGGAGGTGCCTGCCCTTCCCGAGCAGGCGGCCAGGGCGGCGGCCTTTGCGGCGGTGGCCGGCCTGGTGATGGTGGTGGCCACCGCCGTCACCGGCATGCTGGCCCACCTGGCCCGCCTTTCCCCCCTCTCCTGGGTGGACGCCCTGGCCGGTGCCGCGTTCGGAGCCCTGAAGGGCCTGGCGGTGGTGGCCGTCCTGGTAGTGCTGGTGGCTGCGCTGCCCGACCCGGGGCTGCGGCAGGTGTTTCGGGAATCCCGGCTGTCCCGCCAGGTGGAGGCGGTGCTGCCGCAGTTGTGGGCAAGCCTGCAGCGCTACCTCTCCATCGAGCTTCCACCCCTGCCGGCCATGGGCGCCCAGGGCCAGCAGCCCGCCGGCCAGGGCTCGGCGGCACCCCGCAGCACCGGGGAGCGGGGGCCCGGGCAGAAGCTGCCCCGAAGCGGCCCGGAGCGGCGGCCCGGGACCAGGCCGGTGGTCTGAGACGCGGCGCAAGGCGGGGAGACGGGGATGCGCAACCTGGAGCTGGCCCTGGCCCTGGAGCGCATGGCGGACCTGCTGGAGTTCCTGGAGGAGAGCCCGTTCAAGGTACGGGCCTACCGGCGAGCGGCCCGCACCTTTCTGGAGCTGGACAGGCCGGTGG
>DATCLL010000218.1:0-3172 GCA_036563935.1 Limnochordales bacterium
CCCAGCAGCAGCCCCGGCACGATGCCTGCCACGAACAGGTCCGCCACGTTCACGCCGCCTCCGCTGAGGGCGTAGACGATCATGGGGATGCTGGGCGGGATGATGGGGCCGATGGTGGCGGTGGCCGCAGTGAGCGCCCCCGCGTAATGGGGCTCGTACCCCGCCTCCCGCATCAGGCGCAGCTCTACGGCGCCGGGCCCGGCGGCGTCCGCCAGGGCCGAGCCGCTCATGCCGGCAAAGAAGATGCTCACCAGCACGTTCACGTGGCCAAGGGCCCCCCGGATGTGGCCCACCAGGGTGTTGGCCAGCCGCAGCAGCACGTCCGTCAGCCCGCCCGCGGTCATCAGGTCGGCCGCCAGGATGAAAAACGGGATGGCCAGGATGGGAAAGCCGCTGATGCCGGCAAACAGGGTCTGCGGCAGGATCTCCAGCGGCAGGATGCCGCCCCAGCTCAGCGCCACCAGGCTGGAGAACCCCATGGCGAAGGCCACCGGCGCCCCCAGAGCCAGCGCCACAAAGAACGTGACCACCAGCGCCCCCAGCACCGCTACCCCTCCCCGCCTTCCCGCTCGCCGCCCTCCTGCATGGGAGGGGACGGCTCCGCGCCGGATGTGAGGCGACCGTCGGCGTACTCCCGCGCCACCGCCACCAGGTGAACGGCGAACACCAGCGCCCCCACGGGCACCGCCAGGTACGCCAGGCCTAACGGCGCCCGCAGCATGGGGGTCTTTTGCTGCCAGGCCAGAAGCGAATACCGCAGGCCCGCCCGGGCCAACAGGGCCAGGAAGACCAGCATGGCCAGCGCCAAAAGCCAGCGCACCGCCCGGGCCAGCGCGGCCGGCAGCGCCTGCTGCAGCGCCAGGATGGCCACGTGCCGCCCGTGGCGCAGGGCAAGCCCCCCGCCCAGGTAGGCCATCCAGACCAGGAGGTAGCTGGACACCTCCTCGGCCCACGGGATGGAGAAGCGCAGCACGTATCGGCTCACCACGTTGGCGAACACCAGCACGAACATCACGAAAAAGATGCCCACGATGACGGCCTGGTTGGCCGCCACCAGAACCCGCTCCAGGCGGGCCAGCCTGGCCGGCCCCCCAACCCCTCGGCTCAACGGGCCAAGACCTCCTCCACGGCCCTTCGCCGGGGGATGGGTGTCACGCAGCCCCGCCCCATGGTGGTGAGGGCGGCGGCAGCAGCGGCGAACCGGGCCGTCTCCTCCAGCTCGAACCCTTCCAGCAGGGCCACCACGAAGGCGGCGTCAAAGGTGTCGCCGGCCCCCCCGGTGTCCACGACCGGCACGGAGGGCGCCGCCACCCGCAGGATGCGGCCGTCGCGGGTTCCCACCAGGCAGCCCTCGGCGCCCAGCTTGATGGCCACCACCCGGGGGCCCAGTTCCAGCAGCCGGCGCAGGGCCTCGTCGGGGTCGGCGCTGCCGGTGAGCATCTCGGCCTCCTCCCGGTTGGGGAACACCAGGTCCGCCAGGCGCACGGACTCCCGCATGACGGCCCGGGCCCGGGCGGCGGGCCACAGGCGGGGACGGAAGTTGGGATCGTAGCTCACCAGCGCCCCGGCCCTGCGGGCCAGCTCCATGGCCGCAAAGGAGGCGTCGCAGGCGGAAAGGCTGATGGCCTGGGTGATGCCGGAGGTGTGGAACAGCCGCACGTCCTGGAAGTGGTCCGGCTTCAGGTCTGCCGGCTCCAGGGTGCTGGCCGCCGAGCCTCTGCGGTAGTAGGTGAACTGGTGGGTTCCGTCCGCCTGCCAGGACATGAAGTAGACGGCCGTGACGGCGCCCACCAGGCGCATGACGCGGCTGGTGTCCACGCCTTCTTCGTGCCACAACTTCATCAGGGCCTGCCCGAACTCGTCGTCGCCCAGCCGGCACAGGTAGGCCGAGCGGCCGCCCAGGCGGGCCACGGCCACCGCGAAGTTGGACGTGTCCCCGCCGAAGCCCCGCACGAACCGGGTGGAGCCGTGCAGGGGCCCCACCTGCTCGGCGGAGAGTTCCACCATGGGCTCCCCCATGGCCAGCACCACGCCGGCCGAGGCCGGCAGGGATGGTGCGGCTAGGCGGGGAGCGGCTTGCAGGTGTGGCTCAGATGCGGGCATGCTTGCGGAAGACCTCCATGAAGGGGCGGCCCTGCCGCAGCTCGGCGGTCATCCGGGCTTCCACCTCGTCGATGGCCATGGCGTCCTGCAGCACTTCCCCGGCGATGGCCCTGGGAACCACCACCACGCCGTCGTCGTCGGCCACCACGATGTCGCCGGGGTGCACCTGCACCCCGCCGCACCAGACGGGGACGTCCCTCTCCACGGTCACGTACCGGCCCACGGTGGTGGAGGGAACGGCACTGCGGGCGTAGACGGGAAAGTCGTGGTCCCGGCGGATCTCCACCACGTCCCGCACGCCCCCGTCCAGCACCGCCCCGGCCAGACCCCGGGCACGGGCCGCAGCGCTCATGAGCCCGCCCCACAGGGCCACCTCGGGCGCGTTGTCGGCACCGATGACGATGATGCTGCCCGGCGCGGCGGCGTCGATGGCTTCGATGGCCAGGAGAGGCGGCTGCTTGTCGGCGGAGGGCACCTCCCGCACGGGCACGGCGGGCCCTGCTATGCGCCGGGCCACGGTACGGGGCTTGACGTCCGAGCTCATGAACCCCCGGATGCCCCGCCGGTCCAGGGCGTCGGAGATGGAGGCGGTGGTGGTTCGCAGGAAGCCCTCGATTAGCCGGGAGAGTTCGTCCACGGCAGCACCCCCTCGCTCGGGTGGAGTCTTGGCTCTGTTGGAAGGGCCAGGTATGTATCGCAATACGAGACAACAAACCGTATCTCGCAACGCGATTTCGGCGGGGCCGGGCCTGTTCCTGCCGACCTAGGTCCTATCCCCCACGGGGGGCGAGGCCGGGAGGGGGCATGGAATGCACCCATGTTGACACGAAATCCCGTGCTACTTACAATAGTCACGTCCGCTGGAAATTGGTGTCATCCTGGTTGGTCCGCACGCTTACCCGACGTCCTTCACTGGCGACAACCCGGCCGGGGAGAGTGAGGGCCGTGACGTGGTTGGCCAGCAGGCTGGTACATGCCGTCGCGTGGGCAGCGGTAGCAGGCTGTGTAGGGGTCTGGCTGGGGGCGACGGGTGGCGTGGCCCGGGCAGGACAGGTGATCGGCGCCGCCT
>DATCLL010000219.1:0-1595 GCA_036563935.1 Limnochordales bacterium
TCTCCTCCAGCACCTCGAAGGCGGCCGGGGCCTCATCGAGCAGAGCCCGGGGAAAGCCGATGTCCGCCACCCACACCCGGCCGCACAGCCCCGCAGCGGGGTACAGCACGTGGGCCGGCTTGGGCAGCCCGAAGGTAACCGTCTCCACCGCCGCCACCGCGGGCCCCGGCACCTGGCCGGTGTCCGTGTCCACGCCGGAGGGGATGTCCACCGCCAGAACCGGCGCACGGGCCTGCTGCATCCAGCGTACCGCCTCCAGGGCCGCCCCGCGGGGAGCGCCCCGGGTGCCGGTGCCCAAAACCCCGTCCACCACCAGGTCTGCGGCCTCCAGCACCAGGTCCAGCCGGCGGCGGCCCTCCTCCTGCAGTCCCAGCACCTCCACCCCCAGCCGCCGCACCACCTCCAGCTGGGTGGCGGCCAGCTCCGAAAGCCGGGGGTTGGAGGGCCAGCCTTCCACCGCCATCACGGCCCACACCCGGGCGCCCCAGTTGTGGAGGTGGCGCGCGGCCACCAGGGCGTCGCCGCCGTTGTTGCCACCGCCGCACACCACCACCACCCGGCGGCCGTGGGCATCCCCCAGCAGCGCGCCGGCCCGCTGCGCCACCCATCGGCCCGCGTTCTCCATGAGGGCCAGGGTGGGAAGGCCGTAGGTGGCCAGCGCCTGGTGGTCCACCTGCTGCATGGCCTGCCGGCTAAGCACCTTCACCGCTGGCATCCCCCGCCCCGGCTGCAGGCCCGCCTGGCGCCCGGGCCAGCGCCACGGCCACGGCCACCGCCACGTCCCGCCCGTGGGTGATGGAGATGGCCACGCTCTCCACCCCCAGCTGCCGGGCCCGGGCCCAGGCCCGGCCGTGCAGGCGCACCGTGGGCCGGCCGCCGGGCAGGCTTGCCACCTCGATCTCCCGGTACGCCACGCCCCGGGTGCCGGTCCCCAGAGCCTTCATCACCGCCTCCTTGGCGGCGAACCTCCCGGCCAGGCACGCCTCCTGCTGGCCGTGACGGCGCTGCCCGCAGCGGGCAGCCTCCTGCTCCGAAAACACCCGCCGCACAAACCGCTGCCCGTAGCGGGCCAGCACGGCGGCGATGCGGTCCACCTCCACCACGTCCACGCCCAGGCCCACCAGAACCGCTCCAGCCGCAACGCCCGTTGCCGCCGGGACGCCGCCCGCCGGGAAAAGCCCTGCGGCCGGCTGCGGGCCACCTGTTGCCCCGACGGCGCTCGTCCGGTCCAGGGCGCCCGCGCCGGAGTTGTCTACCATCGTCACTCCACCGTCACGCTTTTGGCCAGATTGCGGGGCCGGTCCACGTCGCACCCCCGGGCCACCGCGGCGTGATAGGCCAGCAGCTGCAGGGGAACCACCGCCACCGCCGGCGCCAGCTCCTCGCTCACCGGCGGCACCGCAATGACCGCGTCGCAGGCCTTCTCCATAGCGGCCACCCGTTCGGGCTCCTTCAGGGTCACCCCCACCACCCGGGCCCCACGGGCTTTCACCTCCTGGATGTTGCCCAGCATCTTGGCCTGCAGGGCCCGCTGGGTGGAGAGGGCCACCACCGGCCTGCCCTCCTCGATGAGGGCCAGGGTGCCGTGCTTCAGC
>DATCLL010000220.1:0-4378 GCA_036563935.1 Limnochordales bacterium
AGGCGAAGCCCACCTCCATGGTGGCGGACTTCGAGCTCATCGTTCCGGCGGTGGCCTACGCCTTGCAGGGGCGCCAGATCCAGCCCATGATCATCCAGCGGGGTTACCGCAGCGTGCGCTGAAGCGTCGCAGGCTCAGCAATTTCGACGGGGGGATGCGCCGGTGGGTTCGGGCGTGCGGCTGGCCGTGGTGGGGGCCACGGGTGCGGTAGGACAGGAGTTCCTGCGGCTTTTGGAGGAGCGACGGTGGAAGGTGGCGGAGCTGCGCCTGCTCGCCTCGCAGCGGTCGGCGGGCCAGACCCTCCGCTTCCGGGGAGAACCGGTGAAGGTGGAGCAGGCCCGCCCGGAGTCCTTTGGGGGGCTGGATCTGGCCTTCTTTTCGGCAGGCGCCTCGGTGAGCCGGGAGCTTGCGCCGCACGCCGTGCGGCGGGGAGCGGTGGTGGTGGACAACTCCAGCGCCTTCCGGCTGGAAAAGGAGGTTCCCCTGGTGGTGCCGGAGGTGAATTTGGAGGATGCCCGAAGTCACCAGGGCATCATCGCCAACCCCAACTGCACCACCATCATCCTGTGCGTGGCCCTGTGGCCGCTGCACCAACACGCTCGCCTGCGGCGGCTGGTGGTCTCCACCTACCAGGCGGTCTCCGGGGCGGGGGCCCGGGCCATGCAGGAGCTGGTGGCCGAGCTGGAGGCCCACCTGGCCGGGCGGCCCTACACCCCCCAGGTGCTGCCGTACGCCTCGGCGCCCCGGCACTTCCCCATCGCGTTCAACGTCATCCCGCAGGTGGACGCCTTCGCGGAGGGCGGGTACACCAAGGAAGAGTGGAAGGTGGTCCACGAAACCCGCAAGATCTTCCATGAACCTTCCCTGCGCATCACCGCCACCACCGTGAGGGTGCCCGTGCTGCGCAGCCACGCGGAGTCGGTGAACGCAGAGTTCGAGCAGCCCCTGTCGGCCGAGCAGGCCCGGGAGATCCTGCGCGGGGCTCCCGGGGTGCAGGTGGTGGACGACCCGGAGCGGCAGGAGTACCCCATGCCCCTGGACGTGGCAGGCCGCGACGAGGTGCGGGTGGGGCGCATCCGGGAGGACTTCTCCCAGCCGCAGGCGCTCAACCTGTGGGTGGTGGGGGACCAGATCCGCAAGGGGGCCGCGCTCAATGCCCTGCAGATCGCCGAGGCGCTGGGCTTCGGGCCCGACGGGCAGTCCCACGGAGGGGGCAGCGGGTAAGGAATGCGGATCCTGGTACAGAAGTTCGGAGGCACCTCGGTGGCGACCCGGGAACGGCGCCGCCAGGTGCTGCGGCACATCGTGCAGGCCCGGGAGCAGGGCTACGCGGTGGTGGCCGTGGTCTCCGCCATGGGGCGGGCGGGGGACCCGTACAGCACCGACACCCTGCTGTCGCTGGCCGAGCGGCCGGCCGGCGGCTCAGCGCCGGCCCGGGAGCTGGACCAGCTGGCGTCGGCGGGGGAGATCATCGCGTGCGCGGTGGTGGCCTGCGAGCTTCACGCCGCAGGCTGGCCGGCCGTCTCGCTGACGGGTGCCCAGGCGGGCATCGTCACCGACGGGTGCTTCGGGCAGGCCCGCATCGTGGAGGTGAGGACCGAGCGGGTGGTGCGGGAGCTTTCCGAGGGCCGCGTCCCCGTGGTGGCGGGTTTCCAGGGTGTCACCCCCGCCGGGGATGTGACCACGCTGGGCCGGGGCGGCTCCGACACCACCGCGGCCGCCCTGGGGGTAGCCCTGGGGGCAGAACTGGTGGAGATCTATACCGACGTGGACGGGCTGAAGGCGGCCGACCCCCGGGTGGTGCCCGAGGCGCCCACCCTGCGAAGCGTGGCCTACCGGGAGGCGGCGGAGCTGGCCCACCTGGGCGCCCGGGTCATCCATCCCAGGGCCGTGGAGATCGCCATGGAGGGGCACGTGCCCCTGCGCATCCGGGAGACGGGTTCCGACGACCCGGGCACATTGGTGTGGGATCGGGTGCCCGGAGGGGCCATGGAGATCCGGTCGGACCGGCCGGTGGTGGGCCTGGCCCACGTAGCCCCCATCGCCCAGGTGGTGGTGGAGGGTAGCGACGACTTCAACCGCCGGGGGCTGGGGGCTGCGGTGCTGGAGAGCGTCGCGCGGGAGGGGGTGAGCATCGACCTCATCCTGGTGAGTCCCGATCGGATTATGTTCACGGTGCCCGAGCCGGCGGTGGAGGCCGTGGAGCGGGCCCTGGCAGGCCACCCGGTTCGGGTGCGGGTGTTCCGGGGGCTGGCCAAGCTGTCCGCCGTGGGAGCCGGCATGCACGGGGTTCCCGGCATCATGGCCCGCATCGCGGGCGCCCTGGCGGCGGCCGGCGTGGACATCTGGCAGACCAGCGATTCCCATGCCAGCATCTCGTGCCTGGTGCGGGCCGAGGACCTGCAGACGGCCATCCGGGCCTTGTTTGCCGAATTCCGGTTGGGGGAGGGGAAGGGTCATGCCACGTGAACTGGGGCGGTTGCTGACGGCCATGGTGACCCCCATGAACGCCGACGGGTCGGTGAACTACCCGGCCGCCGCGCAGCTGGCCCGGCGCCTGGTGGACACCGGGTCGGACGGGGTGGTGGTGTGCGGCACCACGGGGGAGTCCCCCACCCTGAGCGATGAGGAGAAGCTCCGGCTGTTCGAAACGGTGGTGCAGGCGTTGGAGGGCCGGGCCGCGGTGGTGGCGGGGACGGGCACCTACGACACCCACCACAGCGTGGAGCTCACCCGCCAGGCAGAACGCCTGGGGGTGGACGGCATCCTGGCCGTGGTGCCCTACTACAACCGCCCGCCCCAGGAGGGGCTGGTGCGCCACTTCACCGCCATCGCCGAAAGCACGACGCTGCCCGTCATCCTCTACAACATCCCCAGCCGCACGGGCACCAACATGGCCCCGGAGACGGTGGCGCGGCTGGTGGAGCGCCTGCCCAACGTGGCGGCCCTCAAGGACTCCACGGGCAACATGGACCACGTGAGCCAGGTGCGCAAGCTCACGCCGCCCACCTTCCGCATCTACAGCGGGGACGACAGCCTGACCCTGCCCATCCTGGCCATCGGGGGCTACGGCGTCGTCAGCGTGGCCTCCCACGTGGCCGGCATGCCCATCCGGGAGATGATCCAGGCCTTTGTGGCCGGGCGCTGGCAGCAGGCCCTGGAGCTGCACCTGCGGCTGTTCCCGCTGTGCAGGGCCCTGTTCGTCACCACCAACCCCATCCCCGTCAAGCGCGCGCTGCAGCTTTCGGGCTTCGACGCGGGGCCGCCCCGGTTGCCCCTGGTAGAGGCCGGCGAGGCCGAAACCCGGGTGATCCGGGAGGCCATGGCGCAGGCAGGCCTTTTGGGCTGAGCTTCGGGCGCGGGCGGGCAGCGAGCTGGAGGTGCCACCTTCGCCAATGGCGTCCAACGGGCCGACCGTCCAGGTGATCCCCCTGGGGGGCCTGGGGGAGGTCGGCAAGAACATGCTGGCTCTGGAGACTGACGAGGATCTGGTGGTCATCGACGCCGGGGTGATGTTCCCCGAGGAGGAGATGCTGGGCATCGACCTGGTCATCCCGGAGATGACCTACCTGCTGGAGCGGCGCAGCAAGCTGCGCGGGGTGCTGCTCACCCACGGCCACGAAGACCACATCGGGGCGCTGCCCTACCTTTTGCGGGAGCTTTCGGTGCCGGTGTACGGAACCCGGCTCACCCTGGGGCTGGTGCGGGCCAAGCTGGCCGAGCACCACCTCCCCGCCGAGCCCGTCCTGGTGGAGGTGCAGGCGGGGGAGCGGCGCCGGCTGGGCAGCACCTTCGAGGCGGAGTTCATCCACCTCAACCACAGCATCGCGGACGTGGTGGGCATCGCGGCCCACACGCCGGCGGGCGTGGTGCTCCACATCACCGACTTCAAGCTGGATCAGACCCCCATCGACGGCCGGCCCACCGACTACCACCGCCTGGCGGAGCTGGGCCGCCAGGGGGTGCTGCTGCTGTTGGCCGACAGCACCAACGCCGAGCACCCGGGCTGGACGCCCTCGGAAAAGACGGTGGGCACGGCCCTGCTGGAGGCCTTCCAGCGGGCGCCGGGCCGGGTGCTGGTGGCCACCTTCGCCACCAACGTGCACCGCATCCAGCAGATCGTGGACGCTGCCCAGGCGTCGGGGCGGCGGGTGGCCGTCATCGGCCGCAGCATGGAGCAGGTGGTGCACATCGCCCGGGAGCTGGGGTATCTGCGCCTGCCCGACGGGATCCTGGTCGGCCAGGAGGAGCTGGGGAAGGTTCCCCACCACCGCATGGTGATCCTGACCACCGGCAGCCAGGGCGAGCCCATGTCGGCGCTGTCCCGCATGGCGGCCGGCGACCACCGCCTGGTGGACATCGTGCCGGGGGATACCGT
>DATCLL010000221.1:0-7514 GCA_036563935.1 Limnochordales bacterium
TGGTTGCCGTGCAGCACCAGCCGCTCGGGCGGCACTCCCCCTTCCAGGGCCACCCGCAGCTCGTACTCCGAGGAGACGTCGGCCCCCAGCCCTTCCTCCGCCACCAGCCGGGCCATGCCCCCCACCCAGAAGGCCTTGGTAGCGTAGGCGGCGAGCCCGCCTGCGGCCAGGCCGGACAGGGCCCGCTGGTACCTGCGGCACTGCTCACGGATGCGTTCCTCGTCCATGACGTACAGGGGTGTCCCGTACCGGTGGGCCAGCTCCACCACGTCCACGCCGCCCCAGCACAGATGCCCGCGCGAGTTGGTGGCCAGTTCGAACGGCAGGTGCAACGGAACTCTCCTCCCCCTGGCCCGGCCTGTCCTGTCCGGCCGTTCGGGATGATGGTATCATGCGCCAACTCCTGGCGAAAGCCAGGGTGGCTCCCGGCCGCTAGGGGTGCCGGGGCGAGGGAGCCCGGTGCGTGCGCACCGCCGGGATGGGATAGCGGAACAGCAGCCGGCTCAGGGCCTCCCCGTGGAACGGGAACAGCGGCCACAGGTACGGCAGCGAGAAGGAACGGGTGAAGGCCATCAGGTACACCAGCGCGGCCAGCCCCGCCGCCACCCCCCACAGGCCGAACAGCGCCGCCAGGCCGATGAGGGGGTACACCAGAAAGCGCATGGCCAGGGCGAACTCCAGGGCCGGGGTGGTGAAGGAGCCGATGGCTGCCAGGGCCGAGTACAGGAGGGCCTCGTTGGTGAACAGCCCTGCCTGGACGGCAAACTGGCCCAGCAGCACCGCGCCCACCAGACCGATGGAGGTGGCCAGGGCCGTGGGCGTGTGGATGAGGGCCATGCGGATGATGTCCAATCCCAGGTGCAGGAGCAGCATCTGCAGCCACAGGGGGAAGGCCGTGCTCTTCTTGGGGCCCACCCACTCCAGCCACGGGGGCAGCCCCTGCCTGTGGCTGGCCAGGGCCAGCCACAACGGCACCAGCACCACCGACATGAGGATGGCCACGAAGCGGACCCACCGCAGGTACGTACCCACCATGGGCACCTGCACGTACTCCTCGGCGTGCTGGGTGAACTGCCACACGTTGGCCGGCAGGATCATGGCCGCCGGGGAGGTGTCCACCAGGATGACCGCGTAGCCTTCCAGAAGGTGGCTGGCCGCCACGTCGGGACGTTCCGTGTAGCGCACCCGGGGCAGAGGGTTGTACTGGGCCCCCACCAGGTACTCTTCCAGGTTGCGGGAACCCATGGGCAGCGCGTCGGCCCGGATCTCCTTCAGCTTCCGCCGGAGCTCCTCCACCAGGTCCGTCGGGGCCAGGCCTTCTACGTGCAGCAAGAACACGTCGGTGCCCGAGCGCAGGCCCACCCGGAAGGTCTCCACCCGCAGATGGGGGTCTCGCAGCCGCCGGCGGATGAGGTTCACGTTGGTGAGGCCCGTCTCGGTGAAGCCGTCCCGGGCGCCCCGGGTCACCCGTTCCAGGTCGGGCTCCGCCACCGCCCGGGAAGGGTACTGGCGCAGGTCCACCAGCAGGTACTCCGCCAGCCCGTCCACCACCAGGGCCGCCTGGCCGCACAGAACCTGGTGAACCGCCTCCTGGGGCTCGCCGACCCACTGCACCTCGAAGAAGGGAACCAGCCTCTGCTCCAGGGCCCGGCGGGGCTCCGCCCGGGCCAGCTCCTCCGGGCCCGCCATGAGGCTTTTGAGAAGCTGCACCGTGGGAGTGGGGCGCAGAAAGCCGTCCAGGTGGATGAGGGCAGCAGGACGCCCCGCGGCCTGGAATCGCCGTACGATGACGTCGAAGCTGCGATCGGCCCCCAGGGGCTGGGCCACGGCCCGGATGCGTTCTTCCAGCGAGGCGGAGGCTTTCCCGTCCTGCCGGGAGTCTGCCTGGCCCGGCCCGGCCTGGGGGCTGCGGGCCTGGATGGGCTGGGGGGTCAGCCAGCGCATGCCCCTACCCTCAGCGCAGCGCGGTGGGGACGAACAGGTCCACGATGCCGATGACCAGGGCGGCCAGCAGCGCCCCCATGAGGGTCACCGACATCCCCGGCACCACGAACTGCGCCGCCCAGATGACGGCGGCCGACACCAGGAACCCCACCAGGCCGCGGCTGTACGGGGAGATGCCCCGCCCCAGCAGCGCCTCCACCAGCCACCCCAGGCCTGCGATGACCAGCGCCGCCAGCAGGGCGCTTCCGAACCCCACCGTCCGAAAGCCGGGAACGATGGCTCCCACGAACATGAGCACCACCGCGGAGACCACGAAGCGGACGATGGCCCGTACCCAATCCACTGGCGCCACACCCTCCTCGCCGGCTAGTCTGCCCCACCCCCCACCCGCTATGCCGGCCGCTGGGGCCCGTTCAGCCCCGTGGGCGGAACAGTACCGCGGCCACCAGCGCCAGCAGGATGACAGCGGACAGCGCGGCCCCCGCCAGCTCGAAGGTGCCGGACAAAATCCCCCACCAGCCCTCCCGGGCCAGGTGGTCCAGAATGCCCCGGGTCAGCACAAACCCGAAGTTGGAGACCGGCACCGCCGCGCCGGCTCCGGCGAAGCGCACCAGCGGCTCGTACAGCCCCGCCGCCCCCAGCACCGCCCCCGCCACCACGTACAGCACCATGGTGTGCCCCGCCGTCAGCCGGGTGCCGTCGATGACCAGCTGCCCGATGGCGCACAGCGCCCCGCCCACCAGGAAGGCCGTCAGGTACTCCACCGTCCGCCACCCCGCCGCCGTCACCCGGCCAGGCCAGGCCGCTCCAGGGTCACCGCGTGGGCCACCACCGGGATGCTTTCCCCCTGGAAGTGGGTCACCTGGCTGTGGAGGCACCCGGTTCCTACCAACAGCACCCGCCCCACAAGGCCCCGGTTCATGGCCTTGAGGAGGTAGCCGCTCACGGTGCAGGCGCTGGCGCCCAGGCCGCTTCCCCCGGAGTGGACGTCCTGCCGGGCGGGGTTGTACAAGAGGGCGCCGCAGTCGCTGTGCCGCCCGTCCAGGCTCACGCCGTGGCGCTCTTCCAGCCAGTCCAGAAACACCCGGGAGCCCACCCGCCCCAAGTCGCCGGTGAGAACCAGGTCAAACTCCTCCAGCCTCCGCCCCGTATGCTGCAGGTGGCGCACCAGCGTGTCCGCGGCGGCCGGGGCCATGGCAGTGCCCATGTCGAAGGGATCCTTGATCCCCATGTCCATGACCCGCCCGAAGGTGGCCTCGGCCACCAGAATCCCCTGGTCGGAGGCCTCGCCGGAAACCACCACCGCCCCCGCCCCGGTCACGGTCCACTGGGAGGTGGGCGGCCGCTGAACCCCCAGTTCGGTGGGAAAGCGGTACTGCCGCTCGGCCGCGTCGTGGTGGCTGCTGGCGGCCACCACCGCCCGCCGGGCAAAGCCGCCCTCCACCGCCATCCCCGCCAGGGCCAGCGCCCCCGCGAAGCTGGCGCAGGCCGAGTAGATGCCCACGTGGGGGAGGGTGCTGGAACGCATGGCGAAGCTGCTGGCCACCAGCTGGCCCAGCATGTCGGCGGTGAAGCTCAGGTCCACGTCCGCCTCCTGCAGCCGGGCCTGGCGCAAGGCGTTCTGGACAGCTTCCTTCAGCATCTTGCTTTCGGTACGCTCCCAGCACCGTTCGCCGTAGTAGGTGTCCTCCAGCACCGTGTCCATGTAGCCGGCCATGGGGCCCTTCCCCTCCATGGGCCCCACCACCGTGTAGCCTGCCACGATGCGGGGCGGCAAACGGAAGCGGATGCTGCCCTGTCCCAGGCGCCGCAGGGCGCCGGCGGGGGCCGCAGGCGCTGCCGGCATCAGCGCATCCCCCCGGTGATGAGCCAGCGGGCCAGCGCGCTCACCGTGGCGGCCGCCACGCCGAACACCACCACCGGCCCGGCCACCTGGAACATGCGGGCGGCCATGCCGAAGACGTACCCTTCCCGGGCGAACTCCATGGCCGGTGCCACCACGCTGTTAGCGAAACCCGTGATGGGTATGGCGGCACCCGCCCCTCCGAAGCGAGCCAGCTCGTCGTAGACGCCCAGCGCCGTCAACAGGGCCCCCAGGAACACCAGGGCCACTGCCGCCCGGGCCGAGGCCTGCTGGGCTGCCAGCCCCAGGGCCATGAAGGCCGACGTGAGCAGCTGGCCCACCAGCGCGATGGTTCCGCCCACCAGGAAGGCCCACAGAGCGTTCTTCAGGTAGGAGGGGCGGGGCCTGCGCCGGCGGGCGAACTGCAGGAAGTCGGCCTGCTGCTGGCGCTGGCGGGTCTGGGTCTGGGAGGCCATGGCCTACTGCGCCCCGTCCGTCCCCTCCACCCGGAAGGCGATCTGCACGTCGGCCTTGTACTCGGTGATGGAGCCGTCGGTGGGGTCCACGTTGGCCGTCCAGTTCAGCACCTCCACCCCGCTGATGTGCCGGATGGTCCTGGCGGCCTGGCGCACCGCCTGGCGCACCGCATCCTCCCAACCGATGGGGGACTCGCCCACCAGCTCGATGACCTTCACCACCGCCACGAAGCGCACACCCCTCCAGCAAGATGCACTGTTAGTCTTCGCGCGCCCGTCCCCCCTTAGTCGGCTCGCCGGTGGCGCCCGGGGCCTGCCACCACCGGTGCAGGCGCTGGACCCGCACCGCCCGGCCCGTCTCGTCGTCCACCTCCACCAGCAGCATGTCCATGCGCACCGGCCCCGAGGCCACCTCGAAGCGCCGGGGCAGCCGGGTGCGCAGGTGCTCCAGCACCGCCTGGCGGTCCATGCCGATGACCCCCTCGGCGGGCCCCGTCATCCCCAGGTCCGTGATGTAGGCCGTGCCTCCGGGCAGGATGCGCTCGTCGGCGGTGGGAACGTGGGTGTGGGTACCGAAGACCACCGACACCCGCCCGTCCAGGTACCACCCCATGGCCACCTTCTCGGCCGTGGCCTCCGCGTGGAAGTCCACCACCACACAGGGCGTCTGCTCCCGCAGCGCCTGCACCCACCGGTCGGCGGCGCGGAAGGGGCAATCCAGGGGTTCCATAAAGGTGCGGCCCATGAGGTTCAGCACCGCTACGGCCCTGCCGGACGGGTCGTGCACCACCGTCGCCCCCCGGCCCGGCGCCTCGGGGGGGAAGTTGGCGGGTCGGATCAGCCGGGGTTCCTGGTCGATGAAGGGGAGGATTTCCTTGCGATCCCACACGTGGTTGCCCGTGGTGATCACGTGGACTCCGGCGGAAAAAAGCTCGGCGGCCGTGGCCGGCGTCAGGCCGAATCCCCCGGCGGAGTTCTCGCCGTTGGCCACCACCAGGTCCGCCCGAAGCTCCTGCACCACCGAGGGCAGAAGCGCCGCCACGGCCCGGCGGCCCGGACGGCCCACCACGTCGCCCACCAGCAACAGCCGCATGCCCTCATCACCTCCGGCGGCAAGGCGCAATCCAGGGCAAAAGGAACGAAAACGGGGCCGGGCACCCGTCACGAGGGTACCCGGCCCCGTCTCGCATTCACCGCGCTTGCCCGTCAGCGGGCATATTCCACCGCCCGGACTTCCCGGATGACCGTCACCTTGATCTGGCCGGGATAGTCCAGCTCCTGCTCGATGCGCTTGCTGATGTCCCGGGCCATCTTGGTGACCATGACGTCGTCCACCTTGTCCGGCTTGACGATGACCCGGATCTCCCGGCCCGCCTGGATGGCGTAGGCCTTCTCCACGCCCTCGAAGGAGTCGGCGATGGCCTCCAGCTTCTCCAGGCGCTTGATGTACGACTCCAGCGTCTCCCGTCGGGCTCCCGGGCGGGAGGCGGAAATGGCATCGGCCACGGCCACCAGCACCGCCTCCACCGTCTGCGGCTCGTAGTCGCCGTGGTGGCAGGCGACGGCGTGGATGACCTCGGGCGACTCCCGGTAGCGCTTGAGCAGCTCCAGCCCGATCTGCAGGTGGCCGCCTTCCGCCTCGTGGCTCACCGCCTTGCCGATATCGTGAAGCAGCCCGGCCCGCCGGGCCACCTCCACGTTGCCCCGCAGCTCCGAGGCCATGATGGCGGCCAGGTGGGCCACCTCTAGGGAGTGCTTCAGCACGTTCTGTCCGTAGCTGGTGCGGAACTTGAGCCGGCCCAGGAGCTTGATGAGCTCGGGGTGGAGGTTGTGCACCTTGGCCTCGAAGGCGGCCTGCTCGCCGTACTCCCAGACCATGGCCTCCACCTCTTTTTGGGCCTTCTCCACCATCTCCTCCACCCGGGCGGGGTGGATGCGGCCGTCGGCCACCAGCCGCTCCAGGGCCAGCCGGGCCACCTCCCGGCGCACGGGGTCGAAGCCGGACAGGATCACGGCCTCCGGCGTGTCGTCGATGATGAGGTCCACCCCGGTGAGGGTCTCCAGGGTGCGGATGTTACGGCCCTCCCGGCCAATGATGCGCCCCTTCATCTCCTCGTTGGGCAAATTCACCACGGAGACGGTGATCTCGGCCACATGATCCACGGCGCACCGCTGAATGGCCTGGGCGATGATCTCCCGGGCCCGCCGTTCGGCCTGCTCCCGAGCCTGCTCCTCCGCCTCCCGAACCATGCGGGCCACTTCCCGCTGCAACTCCTGCTGCACTTCCTGCAGCAGGTGCTGGCGGGCCTGCTCCGTGGTCATGGCGGCTACCCGCTCCAGTTCGGTGCGGCGCTGCTCCAGAAGGCGCCTGGCCTCGGCGTGAGCCCCCTCCACCTCCGAAGCCTTGCGCTGAAGGGCCTGCTCCCGCCGCTCCAGCTCCTCCATCTTGCGCTCCAGGCTCTCCTCCCGGTGCGCCAGCCTCCGCTCCCACTGCTGCAGCTCGGCCCTGTGGTGGCGGGTTTCCCGCTCCGCCTCCTGCCGCAGGCGGTGAACTTCCTCTTTGGCTTCCAGGAGGGCCTCCCGCTTCTTGGTTTCAGCCTGGCGCTCGGCCTCCTCCAGGATGGCCCGGGCCTTGGCCTCCGCGCCGCCGATGCGCGCCTCCGCCACCGACCGGCGCACCAGGTATCCTGCCAGGAAGCCCGCGGCGAGCCCCAGCGCGGTCCACACCACTAGCATCGCGGCAATCCGCGCCACCCCCTTTGGTTGTCAAGGTGCAGCGCCGTCGAACACCCCATCGGCATATGGACAAAAAGCCGAGGAACTTGCACCTCGGCTGCCGGCAGGCGTGATGACGTGCTTGCACCGAACGCACTGCGTCGGCAGGACGTTCGGTATCGCCTGCTATTCTAACCCCGGGCCTCCCACCATGTCAATCACAGCCACCGTCGGGGATCGAACACCCTTTCCCCTCACGGCCCGGCCTCGCCGTGGCCGGCTTGCCCCTCGGGCAAGCGCCCCACTGCCTCCCGCACCACGCTGCGGGCCACCTCCTCGTCGAAGCCCCTGCGCACCAGATATCCGAACAGGCGGGCCGCCTGATGCGCCGGGGCCAGGTGCGCCACAGACCGCAGGCGGGCGGCCACCAGCTTGCGGGCGTGCTCCCGTTCCCAGCTGGCATCCAGCTCCGCCACCGCCCGGTCGGCCAGCTCCGGCTCGATGCCCCGCTGGCGCAGGTGTTCCCGCCAGCCTGC
>DATCLL010000222.1:0-2775 GCA_036563935.1 Limnochordales bacterium
GGTCTGGCCGGGCCACTCCACGAACTGCACCCGGCTGGCCGCCAGCCGGGCAGGGGGCATCAGGCCCGCCGGCCCCTGCGGGGAAGGCGGCCCGCCTTGGGCCGAAGGCCCCTCCCATCCCCCCAGGTGGCGCCGCACCAGGTCCAGCACCCGGTCGGGCTCCACGTCGCCTGCCACCACCAGCAGGGCTCCCCGCGGGGTGTAGTGGCGGGCGTGGAAGGCCACCAGGTCCTCTCTCCGCACCGCCATGGCCGGGCCAGGGTCGGGCAGCCTGCCCAGCGGGTGGCCGGGCCCGTACAGCAGGTGGTCGGCGTAACGGGCGGCCAGCTCGCCGGGGTCGTCAAAGGCCTGCCGGGCTTGCGCCACCCACCGGGGCCGCATGCGCTCCAGCTCCCCGGCCGCAAAGGCCGGCTGGGTCACCACTTCCGCCACCAGCTCCACGGCCCGCTCCAGGTCCCGGCTCAGCCACTGGCCGGACAGCCGGGTGAACTCCACCCCCGCGGAGACCCCCAGGCGCCCGCCCGTGGCCTCCAGGTCCTCCGCGACGGCCTCTGCGGAGCGGCGGGCGGTTCCCTGGCGCAGCATGTCGGCCACGAAGCCCGCCAGGCCCGGAAGGTTCGGCGGGTCGTGGGCAAGGCCTGCGGGAATGAGGAGGTTCAGGGCCACCACGGGCTGCCGGGGCCGCCGGGCCACCACCACGTCCAGGCCGTTGGGGAGCGTGGACCGCACGATGGGGGGCAGGGGGGCCGGGTTCACCTGGGACCAGGAAGGCAAGGGGATGGGGACGGGCAGCCCGCCGTTGCGTGCGGCAGCCGCCGACTTCGCCCCTGCCTCAGGCCCTGTGGCCCACAGCGGCCATGCCAGCGCCAGGGCCGCCGTCCACGTCACGGCAGCCCTGCTCGCCCGTGCCAGGTTACCCGCCACTTGCCTTCCCCCGCTTTCACGGCGTCGCGTGGGACGCCTGCGGTTCGATGACTACGGCTGTGAAGTTGTCGGGGCGGAAGTACCGGCGCGCCACCCCGGCCACCTCCTCGGCGGTCACGGCCAGGTACGGCTCGACGCCCGCCAGGAAGTGCTCCAGCCCGCCCTCCAGCACCACCGCGGAACCCAACGCCCGGGCCACCTCGTCGGCCGACTCCAGCGCGAAGGCCCGGCGCGCTGCCAGGCGGCTTTTGGCCCGCTCCAGCTCCGCCGCCGACGGGGGCTCGTCGGCCAGCCGGGAAGCCTCCTGCTGCAGGGCCTGCAGCAGCTGGCCGGCCGAGGCGCGCTCCGGGAGGAAAAATCCCAGCAGGAAAAACGAACCCGCCTTCTCGTAGGTCACCGCTCCGGCCTCCGCGAAGACCGCCACCTGCTGCTCCCGCACCAGCCGGCGGTGCAGCCGGGAGGAGTCACCCCCCGCCAGCACCTGCTCGGCCACCTCCAGGGCGAAACGGTCGGGATGCGAGGCGCCGGGGATGGCGTAGCCTCCCAGCACGCCGGGAAGCTGCACCGGGAAGGCCAGCGAGCGCACCGCCGTGGCGCCGGCGGCCGTGCGGGGAGCCGAAAAGAGAACCTGCGGCCGCGGCGGCGCAAGTCCCGGCGGCAGCGGGCCAAAGTGGCGGCGGGCCAGCTCCAGCACCTGCTCGGCCTGCACGTCCCCGGCCACCACCAGCACCGCGTTGGCGGGCACGTAGTAGGTTCGGTAGAAGGACTCGAGGTCTTCCAGCCGG
Source organism: Limnochordales bacterium (assembly GCA_036563935.1). Lineage (GTDB taxonomy): Bacteria > Bacillota > Limnochordia > Limnochordales > Geochordaceae > DATCLL01. The sequence goes on from DATCLL010000222.1 coordinate 1,710, forward strand.
ACGGCATCCAGGTCTTCGATGGCGCCGGCGGGAGTCCAGGCGTACGGGGTTCCCTCGAACATCCAGGCGTGGAAGCGGTCGATGGCCAACCCGATGGGGTTGTTCTGCAGGGCCTGCCGGAACTCTTCCTTGACCACCTCCCGCTCGGTGGCCAGCTTCTCCTGGGTGAGAACCAGGTTGGCCATCCGCTCCGCCTCCAGCCACAGCGCCAGCTCCAGCTGGGAGGCGGGAAGCTTCTGCCAGTACACCGTCACGTCCGAGCTGGTGAAGGCGTTGGAGATGCCGCCCATCCGCTGGATGAGGCGGGCGTGCTCCTCGGGCGGGACGTGACGGGAGCCCTTGAACATGAGGTGTTCCAGCAGGTGGGCCATGCCCCGCCGGCCGGGCGGCTCATCCTTGGAACCCACCCGGTACCACACGCTCACGGCTGCCACCGGCACGCTGTGATCCTCGTAAACGTACACCTGAAGCCCGTTGGGCAGCTGGGCCCGGGTGACGGGCGCCGGCTGCCGGGCAGGGGCCTGGGCCAGCACCCGGGCCGGCAGCTCCGCCTGCTGCCAGGCGACGGCCCAGACCGCCACCACCAGTCCCACGGCCCAAGTGCGCCGCTTCACGGGCACGTGCCTCCTCCCGGCGCATCGCCTTCCAGCCGGCTCGTCTCGGGTCCCCGTTTTTTCGGGAACCCGGGCAGGGAGCCTGCGGCAATGGTTCGAACCAGGCTTTGCCACATCCTCTGAGCTTCGGGGGTGGGTTGCATGGCCTGGGGTACCCGGCATGTGAGTTCCGTGGCGGTGCTGGCAGCGTGCGCCACGGTGGTGATGATGTACGTCAAGTTCCCCATCGTGCCCGGCGCCCCCTTTCTAAAGTACGACCCCAGCGACGCCATCACGCTCCTGGCGGCCCTGTGGTGGGGCCCCGCCTCCGGCGTGGCGGCCGTCGCCCTCAAGGACCTGCTGCTGTGGCTGTTGCGGGACGGAAACCCCCTGGGGCCCCTGGCGGACGCCATCGCGGCCGGAACCTTCGTGGCGTGCACCGCCGCCGTATACCGGCGCCTGCAGCCGTCGGG
>DATCLL010000223.1:0-2754 GCA_036563935.1 Limnochordales bacterium
GGCCCCGGCCGGCGGGACGGGGCGGTTACGAGACCCGGCGCAGCTCCTGCAGGCAGTCCGCGCAGATGTTCTTCTCGTGGAACTTGCGGATGTTGTCCGCGTTCCCGCAGAAGATGCAGGCCGGCTCGTACTTCTTCAGGACGATCTTCTCGCCGTCCACGTAAATCTCCAGCGCGTCCTTCTCGTTGATCTGCAGGGTGCGCCGGAGCTCGATGGGGATCACCACGCGGCCCAGCTCGTCGACCTTGCGAACGATGCCTGTTGACTTCATGCTTTCTACCTCTCCCCCGGGCGACTTTGCCGATCCAGCGGCACGCTGATTATACGTAAATTTCCAGTAAGCCGTCAATGCCTCCCAAGGGGGCAGACACCATTTTCTTACGACAATCCTCCCGAAGCCCGTCACGACGGGGCCTTTCACCGGAAAAGGCGGGCCAGCCAGGCCACCAGTCCCGCCGCCACCAGGGGTCCGGCGGGAATGCCCCGCAGCAGCGCCACACCCGCGAGCGAACCGGCCACCAGCCCCAGCAGGGCCTCGGGCCGGTCCTTCATGAGCCGGTAGCCGTCCGAGGCCAGCCGGGTGGAGGCCACGCCGATGAGGAGGCTCACCCAGCCCACCCGGCTGGACAGGAGCCGCCCGAACAGCTGGCCCACGGGAATGCTGCCGGCGGCCACCGGCAACAGCAGGCCCAGCACCAGGAACAGGATCCCCAGGTCCACGCTGTGGCGCAGCGCCAGCTGTACCAGCGGCGGCGGGGCGGCCTCCCGCAGGAGCAGGGCCAGCGCGGCGGCCAGGGCCACGGTGTCGTTTCCCCACGCCAGCCCGCCCGCCATGAGCCCCAAAAACAGCAGCCGCTCGGCCACCGCCAGTCCCCCGGCAAGCTTTATGCGCGCAGGGCGCAGGCCGGGCCAGGGGGTATAATGCAGCAGGTCCCGAACGGGGCAGGAGGTGGTGCACCCATGGAGGACGCCATGTCCCCACAGCCCCCAAAGCCCGATTCCCCGCCGGCCCCTCCCGGGGACGTCCCGGGCGAGGCGGGATCCGGCCCCTTGCTCATGGGGGCCGAGCCGGCCCCCCTCACCGAGGAGGTGGTGCGCAACGCGCTGCGGGCGGTGGTGGACCCGGAGCTGGGGATCAACATCGTGGACCTGGGGTTGGTGTACGGGGTTGACATCGACCGGGAGCGGGGCCACGTGAAGGTGACCATGACCCTCACCGCCATCGGCTGCCCCCTGGCCTTCGTGGTGCACCAGATGGTGGAGAACGCGCTGCTGCAGCTGGACGGGGTGCAGTCGGTGCAGGTGGAGATCGTGTGGGATCCGCCCTGGACTCCGGAGCGCATGTCGGAGGAGGCCAAGGCGCTGCTGGGGTTCTGGTGAGCGGCGAAGCTGGAGGACGGCCGATACCCTATGGCGATGCAGCAGCCTGAAGCGCCCGTTGGGGCGCAGCCCACGGTCCTGGTGATGGTGGAGGTTCCCAAGGGTTGCCAGAACAAGTATGAGTTCGACACCCGCTCGGGCCGGCTGGTGCTGAACCGGGTGCTGTATTCACCCCTGTACTACCCGGGCGAGTACGGCTTCGTGCCCGAGACCCTGGCGGAAGACGGCGATCCTCTGGACGCGCTGGTGCTGTCCACGGCTCCCACCTTCCCCGGCTGCGTGGTGCCGGTGCGCCTGCTGGGCGTGCTGGAGATGAGCGACGACAAGGGGGAGGACGCCAAGCTGCTGGGGGCGGTCAGCGTGGATCCCCGGCTGCAGGAGCTGCAGTCGCTGGCGGCCATCCCCCACCACGTGCTGCGGGAGGTGGAGCACTTCTTCCGGGTGTACAAGGAACTGGAAGGCAAGCCGTGCACCATCCACGGCTGGAAGGACGCCTCCTTCGCCTGGGCCCTGGTAGAACAGTCCCGGCGCCGTTACCTGCACAGCAAGGCCGACCCGGCCGGTTAGGCCACGGCCAGCCCGAACAGGCTCCGGGCGGCCGCGGTGGTGGCGGCCGCCACCTCCTCGGGCAGCAGACCCAGCAGCTGCGCCAAAGCGTTGGCCGTGTGCACCAGGTAGGAGGGCTCGTTGCGCTGCCCGCGCAGGGGTACCGGAGCCAGGTACGGGGCGTCCGTCTCCAGCACCAGGTGCTGCAGCTCTACCTGCCGCAGCACCTCCCGCAGCGGGGCCGCGTTCTTGAAGGTCACCATGCCGCCCACGCCCAGGTACAGCCCCAGGGCGGTGGCCTGGCGGGCCTGGGCGAGGGTGCCGCTGAAGGCGTGCAGAACGCCCGTTCCCCGGCCCAGCGCCCGCCACAGCTCCAGCACGTCGTCCACCGCCTCGCGGCTGTGCAGGACGACGGGCAGGCCCAGCTCCGACGCCACCTCCAGCTGGCGGGCCAGAAGCTCGCGCTGCACCGGCGGCGGAGCCAGCTGGTAGTGGTAGTCCAGCCCCACCTCCCCCACCGCCACCACGCCCGGCTGGCGGGCCAGCTCCCGCAGCTCCGCCATGGCCGCCTCCACGTCGCCTACCCCGCCCGCCTCGTGGGGGTGGATGCCCACGGCGGCATACACGGCCACGGCCGGCGGGCCGGGGTGGCCGGCGTGCCAGCGGCGCGCCAGCTCCACGGCCTGCCGGGAGGAAGCCAGGCAGGTGCCGCAGGTGACGACGGCACAGACCCCGGCCTGCCGGGCTCGCTGCAGCACCGCCTCCAGGTCCGGGGCGAAGCGGGGGTCCTGCAGGTGGGCGTGGGTGTCCACCAGCGCCGGGCCCATG
>DATCLL010000224.1:0-3236 GCA_036563935.1 Limnochordales bacterium
GGCGGCTGGCGCGCCCGGCCGTGGGGTGCCGCGCTGGTGGGCATGGCCTTTGCGGCCGGCTGGTCGCCCTGCATCGGGCCGGTGCTGGCCTCCATCCTGATGCTGGCCGGCACCGCCCAGACGGTGGGCACGGGAATGGCGCTGCTAGGACTGTACGCCGCCGGCATGGCCCTGCCCTTCGTGGCCATGGCAGCAGCGGTAGGCCGGGGGACCCGGCGCCTGGGGCCCAGGCTGGCCCGTTACGGGGTGTGGGCCGAGCGGGCCGGCGGCGTGCTGCTGTTGGTCATCGGGGTGATGCTGTACACCAACTTCTTCGTGCGCTTGCCCGCCTACTTCAACTACTACCGCGGCCTTCTCCTGTGACGGAGGGGGCCGAGCGGCCGGGCCGGCGGTTTCCGTCGGCCAGCACCCCGCCCGAGACGATGATGCGGAACGCCTCCTCCACCGCCATGGGGATGACCCGGCACTGCTCTCTCGGGACAAGCACCACCCACCCCGACGTGGGGTTGGGGGAGGTGGGCACGAAGACGGACCAGATCTCCTGGCCGGTGGCCTGCTCCGCCTGGGGCAGGTGGGTGGCCGTGAGGAACCCCAGGGTGTACACCCCCCGCCGCGGGTATTCCACCAGCACCACCCGCTGAAAGCCCGAGGTGTGCTGCCCGGCGAACACGTCCACGATCTGGCGGGTGGTGAAGTACACCCCCCTCACCAGGGGGATGCGCTCCAGCACCCGCTCCCCGAACTGGATGAGCCGGCGGCCCACCACGTGCGTGGCCACCGCCCCCACCGCCACCGTCACTACCACCGTCAGCAGCGCGCCGGCCCCCGGGATGACCCTGCCCAGGAACAGCACGAACAGGCTGCGCCAGAACCCGTCCATGAGGTTGAAGCCGAACCACAGCACGTACCCCGTGATGACCGCCGGAGCCAGCACCAGAAGCCCTGTGATGAACCAGCGCCGCAGCACCCGCATGACCGAACCCTGCCCCATGCTCTCGCCACGGATGGGCACCCGCCCCGCGGGGCGGGCACCGTTGCCATTGTACCCGTCACCGGGAGGCGATGGTGAAGTAGATACGGGCCACCGGGTAGGGAGAAAGGGCGCGGGCCACGCCCAGGCGCAGGCTGAGGGGAGCCCCGCCGTAGTACAGGTCCAGGTTGAGCCGCACCTCCAGGCCTACCGCCGACGCCACCTGCCCGCCCGGCCACGGGGGAGGGGTCAGCCGCTGCGAGGAGTCCCAGTTCCACCCGGCCACGGCCTCGGCGAACAGCGCCCCGTCCACGCTGCGCCCGAACACCGGGGCGTCGCCCATGCCCCGCAGCAGGGTGCGCCACCGCCAGGCCCATTCCCAGCGCACGGCGGCCGCGGCCGCCCGGGCTGCCGGCAGCTCGTTTCGGCCGAAGGCGCGCACCTGGAAGGGCCCGGGAACCCCCGGATCGAAGGCAAAGCCCTGGTCGTCCAACCCGGCCTTCGCCAGATCCGGGCCCAGCAGCCCGGCCGCCACCTCCAGCCGCCACCCCGGCCGGCCGGGGCCGAAGCGGTTCAGGTCGGAGCGGGCCAGCACGTACCCCCACGGCAGCGGCGGGTTGAAGACGCCGTTGTAGTTCCGCACAGTTCCCACGGTGAGCTGGGCCCGGGACAGCCACGCGGCCCGGTGGTCGCCCGCCAGCGAAGCCCGCCCGACCAGCCCCTCGACCAGCTGCAGCCGCACGGCCGGCGCGGAAAGGGGGTGGCCCAGGCTGTCCACCAGGGGCTCTTCGTCCCGGCTGGATGCGGCCAGCTGCAGCGCGTAGCTGCGGTAGTTGGAGCCCCAGCTCACCGCCGCCGCCAGCCGGCCCTGGCGCAGCCGCCACCAGCCGTCGCCCCGGGCCACGGGCCGGGTCAGCCCCTCCACCAGCAGGTACGGCCCTGCCCCTTCCCGGGCCGAAAACAGGTACCCCGCATACAGCCGCGGCTCCCCGCTCAACAGGCCTGCCGCCGCCTCCAGGGCATACTGGTGCTCCCCCAGGACGTCCTGCCCGCCCGTCTGCACCCCCAGCTGCGGCCCCGCCCAGTCGTCGGTGGAGACGGGCACCCAGAACTGCGGCCGCAGCGTCTCCCAGGGCCGGTAGGGCTCCACCTTCCACCCTGCCGGCAGGCCCGGCCCTGGCGGGCCTGCCGGCCCTGAGGAAGCGCCCGCCGGCGCAGCGGCCACATCCGGCGCATCGGGGTCCTGGCGCAGCTCCACCGGCTCCCACCGGAGCTGGTCCCACCCCAGCCGGGCCAGGCGGTAGCCCGAGGCCTGGTACCACGAGAACACCACGCTGCGCCCGTCCGGGGTGGCCACCGGGTCGAAGGCCCCCGTGAGCACGTTGGTGAGCCGGAAGAACCGGCCGCTCCCGGCCTCCCACGCGTACAGGTTGTAGATGCCGTCCCGGTCCGAGTGAAACAGCAGGAACTTGCCGTCCGGGCTCCACGACGGCCGCTCGTCCACCGCCCGGTCGGCGGTGACCCAGCGAACCTCCCGCCACGGCTGCCCCTCCGCGGCGCCCGCACCAGAAGCCGCGGCCTGGCTGCCCCGCCCGGGGGCGCCCGGCGGCGGCGCCGCCGGCTCCAGCAGCAGGATGTCGGTGTAACCGCCCGGCCGCCACACGGAAACGGCCACGTAGGGCCCCGGCCGCCACGCCACGCTCAGGATCTGCCACCCCGGCGGGGGCTGCCACACCACCCGGGGCGGCCGGCGGTCCGGATCCTCCAGCCCCATAACCATGAGGCGGGTGTTGAGGCCCTCCCGGGAGGCGAAGGCCACCCGGGCCCCGTCGGGGGAGACGGCGGGGGCGTACGCCCGAAGCCCCCGGGTCAGCCGCCGGACCCGTCCCCCGTCCACCTCCACCCGGAACAGGTCGGCAAACTCCCGGGCTCCCTGGCGCTCCACGGAGCTGTACACCACGCTGCTCCCGTCCGGGGTCCAGTCCAGGCCTCCCGGAGCTGTGGCCCTGGCCAGCGCCAGCTGGCGGTCCCGGCCCGTCGCCAGCTCCAGCAGCCGCACGTCCTCCACCGCCGCTCCCTGGGCCGCGTAGGCCACCCACCGGCCGTCGGGGGAGACCCGGGGCGTCACCACCACCCAGCCGGAGGAGGCCAGCCCCTGCGGCCGTGTGGTCCCCTGGGCCTCGATGGCCCGGATCTGGCGGCGGAACTGGCTTTTGAGCTCCTCCTGCATCTCCTGCCATACCTGCGCTGCCGGCTGGCGTACCAC
>DATCLL010000225.1:0-5554 GCA_036563935.1 Limnochordales bacterium
CGCCGCCAGCGTTCGTCCTGAGCCAGGATCAAACTCTCCCAGCAAACCTGCCAGGCCGACCACCGCCCGAAGGGCCCTGCGCCCCCCGGCTACGGCGTCCAGCCCGCCACGCCTACCAGAAGCTCCCCGATCCCGGCTCCAGCTCCCACGCCAGCCCGGCCATCCACCACCAGCCCCCAGCAGCCACCCACCACCAGGGGCGTCACCCACTGTTTAGTTGTCAAGGAACACCGACCCGGTCATCCCGACACCGCCCCCACACCGCTACCGCCACACAACCGACGATGCACGGGTCGGAGGGCGTAGGTGCCAGGACGTTGCGGGAGCGCACCCGCCTCAGCGGGTCGGGCGCTGGTGTCCCGGCGCACCTCGAATCATAGCACCCGGTCTCCCGGGATGCAAGAGGGGGGTGTATCGGAAAGTGAGGGATGGAGATGGCGCCTTCTCCTCACGCTTCCGGGCGCAACAGGGGAAAGAGGATCACGTCCCGGATCGAGGCACTGTCCGTGAGCACCATCACCAGGCGATCCACGCCGATCCCCAGCCCTGCGGCCGGCGGCATGCCGTATTCCAGGGCCTGCACGAAGTCCTCGTCGTAGGGGTGCGCCTCCAGTTCCCCCCTGGCCCGGCGGGCCGCCTGTTCCTCGAAACGCAGGCGCTGCTCCTCGGGGTCGTTCAGCTCCGAAAAGCCGTTGCCCACCTCCATGCCCGCCACGTACGGTTCAAACCGTTCCACCAGAAGCGGGTCGTCGGGGCGCCGTCGGGCCAGGGGCGACACTTCCACCGGGTAGTCGGTGATGAAGACCGGCCCCCACAGACGGTCGGCCACCTTCTGCTCGAACAGCTCCGCCAGCACCTCGCCCCAGCTGGCCCGGGCCGCCACCTCCACACCGGCCTCCCGGGCCAGCCTTCGGGCCTGGGCAGCATCCCGGTTGGCCCCCAGGTCGATCCCCGTGTACTGGCGCACCGCCTCTACCATGGACAGCCTGGGCCACGGCGGGGTCAGGTCCAGCGGCCTTCCCCCGTACTGGATGCGGGTGGTCCCGCAGGCGGCCATGGCACAGGCTGCCACGCAGCGCTCTGTAAGTTCCATCATGTAGTTATAGTCCTCATGGGCGGCATAGGCTTCCAGGGCCGTGTGCTCGGGGTTGTGGCGAGGCGAGATACCCTCGTTGCGGAAGTTCTTGCCTATCTCGAAGACCTTTTCCAGGCCTCCCACCAGCAGGCGCTTCAGGTACAGCTCCGGGGCGATGCGCAGGTACAGTTCCAGGTCCAGCGCGTTGTGGTGGGTCACAAAGGGACGGGCATTGGCCCCTCCGGCCACCGGGTGCAGGGCCGGCGTCTCCACCTCCAGGTACCCCTCGGCCCGAAAGAACTCCCGCAGCGCCTGCACCACCCGGGCCCGCCGTTCGAACACCTGCCGCACCTGGGGGTTCACCATGAGGTCCACATAGCGGCGCCGGTAGCGCAGCTCCACATCCCGCAGACCGTGGAACTTCTCGGGCGGGGGCTGCAGGGCCTTGACCAGGACCGAGTAGGCGTGAACCTCCACGCTCACCTCCCCGCGGCGGGTGCGGGTAATGGTGCCCTCCACGCCCACGATGTCTCCCCGGTCCAGGTCGAAGAACGAGGAAAAGCGCTCCCCCAGCAGCTCTTTTCGCAGGTACAGCTGAATCCTGCCGCTGGCGTCCCACAGGTCCGCAAAGCCCAGCGAACCGTGCAACCGGAAGGCCATCAGCCGCCCGGCCAGGCGTGCCCGCTGGCCCTGCAGGGTCTCGAAACCCTCCACCACCTGCCGGGCCAGGTGGGTGCGGCGGAACGGAGCCCCGTACAGCGGCTCACCCGCGGCCCGCAGCGCCTGCAGCTTGCGGCGGCGCACCTCCACCTGCTCCGAACCGCCGCCAGCCTCCCCCGCGGACCCCGGCACCGCAGGCGGGTGCGGATACCCCTCCAACACAGCCCCCGCCTAGCGCCCGCCGGCCACAGACACGCCCGAACCGCCCGGAGCCAGACCGGACGACCCGGGCGGCTCCACCGCCAGCACCTGGTACTCCAGCCGGCCGGCGGGCGCGTCCACCTCCACCACGGAGCCTACGCTCTTGCCCAGGATGGCCTTGCCCACCGGCGACTGATAGGAAAGGCGGTTTTCGGAAGGATCTGCCTCGGCGGGGCTCACCAGGACGAAATCCCACTCCTCGCCCGTCTGCAGGTCCTTCAGCCGCACCCGGCTTCCGATGCCCACGGTGCTGTCCTGCCACTGGCCGTCCTCGGCCCGGATGACCCGGGCCCGGCCCAGGATGGCCTCCAGCGCCGCGATGCGCCCTTCCACAAAGGCCTGCTCTGCCTTGGCCGCATCGTACTCCGCGTTTTCGGAGATGTCCCCGAACTCCAGGGCCTGCTTGATGCGCCGGGCCACCTGGGGACGGCGCACCGTGCGCAGCTCCTCCAGCTCCCGTTCCAGACGCCGCAGTCCCTCGGGCGTCAGTACGATCCCCTCGGGAAACTCCTGTTCCAACTCGGCACACCTCCCGGCCGGCACCCTGGCCGCCGCCTGCTCGGCCTCACGGGGACGGCGGCCCGTCCGGGGCCACCCCAAACAGCACGCGAGCACTGGGCCCCGGGAGCCCTCTCCCGCCAGCGCCAGTGCTCGTCAAGTTCCAGGGTGAGCAGCACCGCCGATTATAGGGTTGCCCTGTAGGGCTGTCAAGCTTGAGAGGGCTGCGCGAGGGCCCCCAGCCCCAGGTCCTCCGCCCGCAGATGGGGCTGCAGCAGCTCCACCCGGGGCCGCAGGCCGGCGGCGCACGCCAGCTGGCGGTAGTCCTCTTCGGTGAGTTCCTCGGGCCGCCGCCCGGTCACCGCCACCAGCGCCGCCTCCAGCACGTTGGTTCCAAAGGAACGTCCCCCCAGGTTGGGAGTGGTGGTACAGATGGCCGCCACACCCCTGTCCCGCAGTTCCTGGAGGTCCTCCCGGGTCACGGTGTTGGTGAGGATGAACTTGCCCTCCAGCCGGGGCGGCATGTGGCGGTGGATGGCGTGGAAGTCCCCGGCTATCACCTCCGCCCACCGGTACCAGCCCCCAAAGCGCGGCACCACCTGCTCCTGCCGGGCCCCGGTGGGGTAAAACAGCTGAAAGGGCAGCCGGGTGACCACAGGAGCCACCACCCGGGCCAGGCCCGACAGCACCCGCAGGCTACGGATCGGCACACCCACGCCCAGACCGAAGCCCAGGTCGCCGAACAGGACGTCCGCCCCGGCCTGCACCAGCGCCTCGGCCATGCCGAACCGGTCCACGGCCAGCACCAGCAGGGTCCGCCGCCCCTTGAGCCGGAAGCCCGACTGCACCAGCCGCTGCACCGTCTGGCGTTCCAGGCTGTGCTTGAGGCCACTGCCGTCCACCACGGGGGTTCGGCGGGCGGCCCGGGCCATCCGCAGCGCGTCCCGGAACACCCACCGGCGCTGGCCCACCCGGATGTACAGGTCGATGCCCCCCAGCCCGATGGCGTCCACCCGGCCGTCCAGTTCCCCGATGAGCTGGATGGCCCGTCGCAGGTCGCCGTCGGTACCGATGCGCTCCATGCGCACCGGCACGCCCAGAAGCTCCGTCTCCCACACGTGGTCGCGCCGGGACGATCCCAGGCTGACGCTGACCACCCGCTTCGTGGCCTTCACCCCTGCTTCACCCCCCGCACCAGCCGGGCCAGCTGCTGCGGGTCCACGGCCACGTCCTGCTCCAGGGGGGAAGGACCCAGGCGGACCCCCACCACCCGGTCTGCGCCGAACAGGGCTTCCACCAACCGGATGCGCATGTCGGAGCCCAAAAAGACGATGCGATCGTAGCCGGACAGGGTGGACAGAAGCGCCATCAGCTCGTTGAACACCTGGTCGCCCGACCGCTCCCGGGCCCACCGCCAGCGTTCCTCGTTGCTCAGCAGCAGCACCAGCTCGGCGCCCGCTTCCCGGGCCGCTTGTTCCAGCTCCTGGCGGTTGGCCACCGGGAACCCCACCACGGCCACCCGCTCCCCGCGGCGCAGCTCCCCCAGGGACTCCAGCCGGGACAGGAAGGTGCGGTCCACGCCGGCCATGCGGGCCACTTCCTGCTGGGACAGGCCCCGGGACCGCAGCTCCAGCATGCGCTCGATGGCGCTCACCAGGCGGTCCAGGGAAACCAGCTTGTCACCGATGCGCCACAGCCGCCCCGGCTGCAGGGAGAACGCCCCCTCCGCGCCCTGTGCCGCCACGGGCAGGGGCGCAGGCAAGCCCGGCGGGGGAGCCTACCGGCTGCCCCGGCGCCGGGCCTGGGCCTGGCGGGCCGCCGCGCGCCGGGCCGCCTGGGCCTGGCGGGCCTGCTCCACCTGCCGGCGGAAGCGCTCCACCCGCCCGCCGGCGGTGGAGGCCACCCGCTGCCGCACGCCCGTGTAATAGGGATGGCAGTTGGAGCAGATCTCCACCCGCAGGTTCTTCTGGGTGGAACCCGTGACGAAGCTGTGGCCGCAGGCACAGGTAACGGTGGTCAGCTCGTACGGGGGGTGAATCCCCTCTTTCATGTGTCCAGCCCCTCACCTCGTAGGTGTTGCGCCGCGGCCACGATTATACCACCGCAGCAGCTGCAGCGCCGCAGCACCCACCCGCAGCGGCCCGCAGGCTCGCCCCGCCACCTAGCGCAGGTACCGCACCGGATTGAGGGGGCGGCCGTTCAGGCGCACCTCAAAGTGCAGGTGGGGGCCGGTGGTATGGCCGGTGCTGCCGCTGTAGGCCAGGACCTGCCCCCGGTTGACCTGCTGGCCTTCCCGCACCACCACCCGGCGGTTGTGGGCATAGTAGGTGTGGACGCCCTGGCCGTGGTCCACGATGACCAGGTAGCCGTAACCCCCGTTCCACCCGGCGAAAACCACCCGTCCGCCCGCCGCGGCCCGCACCGGGGTTCCGGGCGGCACCCGGATGTCCACCCCTTCGTGCATGCGGCCCCAGCGCCGGCCGAACGGGGAGGAGATGCCGCCCCGCACGGGCCACTGCAGGGCCCGCTGCAGCCGGCCGTTGACCACCAGCCGCGGCCGGCGGGGGGCGGAGGCACCCGGGATGGTCAGGCGCTGGCCGGCGGTGATGCGGTGGGGATCGGCCAGGTCATTGGCCTGTGCGATGCGTTCCACGCTGACCCCGTACAGCCGGGCGATGTCCCAGAGGGTTTCGCCCTGTTCCACCTGGTGGACCGTCCCGGCAACCCTGGCGCCCGAGGCCGGCCGGGGCTCGGCGGAGGGTGCTGGTGCGGGAGGGGCACTGGCCCCGTCAGGACCGGCAACGGACGGGGCTGCTGGTCCCTGCTGGCGGACGGGGGTACCCGAGCCAGCCACCTCCCACAGGGTCTCCCCCTGACCCTGAGCCTGACTCTGACCTTGACCCTGATCCGAAGTCTGTCCCCAGACGGTGGCTTGAACGGGTGCCGCTTTCTTCGGCACCCGGGCGTAGCCGGCGGTGGAAGGATGCGCCCCCGGGCCCGCCGCAGGGGGCGGCCAGATGGCTCCGGCACCGAAGACCCAGCCCGCTGCCGCTGCCAGGA
>DATCLL010000226.1:0-4210 GCA_036563935.1 Limnochordales bacterium
CTCCTGGCAGCGGGCACAGCGGCAGGCGTAGGGCACCGCCAGCAGCCGGCCCAGCCCCACAAAGGCGCCGCAGCTTTCGCAACGGCCGTAGCTTCCCTGCTCCATGCGCGCCAGCGCCCGGCGCACCTCCTGGAGCCGCTGGCGTACCCGGTCCCGCAGGGCAATGTCCTTGCCCCGCTCAAAGGTCTCGCTGCCCAAATCGGCCGTGTGCTGATCGTAGCGGGAGATCTCCCCCAGGCTGTCCGACAGGGACTGCTCAAGCCCGCCCGCCTGCAGCTGGCGCTCCCGCCCGTCCAGCACCCCCTCCAGGCGCCTGAGCCGCCGCGTGAGCACCCGGCGAAGCCGCGCCGACACGCCCACCGAAGCACGCTCCCCTCCCGCGCCGTTCCCGTGCCACGCCGTCGTGCGCCGTGCCGTCAGCGCGGGGGGCTCAGCTCCTGCTGGACGATGCGCACCAGCTCCGCCACAAAGCTGCCGATGACGGGAAGCTTCAGCGCGGCCAGCCGCCCCAGGGCGTACAGGAAAAGGGCCCCGATGGCGGAAAAGCCCACCGCGATGCCGAACCCGCGGGCAAGCCCCGTGACGAAGTTCAGCGCCACCAACCGGCCCGGCCGGCGGTACAGCTCCACGAATTCGGCCACGCTGGCCTTCTCCATGGCAGCGGACAGCCGGTCCAGGTGGCCCAGCAGACGAGCCCACACGGGCCGGGCGCGGGCGACCCGTGCGGCCGGGGTCCTGCGCACCCCGCACGCCCCCCGCCGCCTAAGGTGCGCCGCGGCGGCGGCCGCGCCGCCTGGAGGCCGGTGGCCGGCCCGTCAGCGGCGCGCCAGCACCCGCGCGCAGCGCCCGCACAGGTCGGCGAAGCCCTGCTCCTGGCCCACCGAGGGCAGGTGGCGCCGGCAGCGGGCGCAGCGCGCCAGGCGGGTACGCCACACCCAGGCCTGCCAGGCCCCTTCCGAGGCCCGGGCCACCGCCTGGTCTGGCTGTGCGGCCGGCCCGTGCCCGTCCAGGTAGACGGCGGCAGCCATGAGCCACTCGGCCAGAAGCTCCCGGTGGGCGGAAAGCCTGGCCGTGGCCTCGGCAGGCCCCTGCAGGTGCACTTCCGCCTGCCAGGAGGTCTGAAGCTCCCCGGCCTGGCGGGCGTTCTCCAGGGCTTTGAGCGCCGCCCGGCGGGCCTGCAGGAACAGCTCCACCGGCTCCGCAGGCCCCAAGTTCTCCCAGGCCGAGACATCGGGCCAGGTGGTCAGGTGCACGCTGTCGGCTTCCCGGGGTTCGGGCATGTGCTGCCAGATCTCCTCCGCCGTGTGCACCAGCACCGGCGCCACCAGGCCCACCAGCACCCGCAGGATGTGGTACAGGGCCGTCTGCGCGCTGCGGCGGCGGGGCGAGTCCTGGGCCTCGCAGTACAGCCGGTCCTTGAGGACATCCAGGTAAAAGCCGCCCAGCTCTACCGTACAGAAGCGCACCAGCTCATGGTACGGCACGTGGAACTCCAGCCGCCGGTACGCCTCGGTGCACCGGCGGGCCAGCTGCGCGGTGCGCCACAGAGCCCAGCGGTCCAGCACCTCCAGCTGCTCCAGGGCCACCGCGTCCCGGGTGGGAGCAAAGTCCTGAAGGTTTCCCAGCAGGAACCGGGCCGTGTTGCGGATGCGCCGGTATGCATCGGCCACCTGCTCCAGGATCTCGTCGGAGACCCGCAGATCCTCCCGGTAGTCCGACGAGGCCACCAAAAGCCGCAGCACGTCGGCCCCGAACCGCTCGATGACCTGCCCCGGCAAGATGACGTTGCCCAGGGACTTGTGCATGGCCCGGCCCTGGCCGTCCACCACGAACCCGTGGGTGAGCACCATGCGGTAGGGCGCCTCGCCCCGGGTGGCCACCGCGGTGAGCAGCGACGACTGAAACCACCCCCGGTGCTGGTCGGTCCCCTCCACGTACAGGTCGGCCGGCCAATGCAGCTCCGGCCGGGTGGTGAGCACCGCCTCGTGGCTGGAGCCCGAGTCGAACCAGACGTCCATGGTGTCCGTCTCTTTTTCGAACTGGCCGCCGCCGCACTGCGGGCAGCGGGTGCCCGCCGGGAGGATCTCGTGGGCCGGCCGCACAAACCACGCGTCGGAACCCTCCCGCCGGAACAGCTCCGCCACCGCGGCGATGACCGTCTCGTCCACCAGGGGCCTGCGGCAGCCCGCGCAGTAGAAGACGGGTATGGGGACCCCCCAGCTGCGCTGGCGGGAGATGCACCAGTCGTGCCGCTCGGCCACCATGCGGCGGATGCGCTCCCGCCCCCAGGAAGGCACCCACTCCACCCGGTCGATGGCCTCCAGGGCCCGCCGGCGAAAGCCGTCGATGGAGGCAAACCACTGCTCCGTGGCCCGGAACAGCACCGGCCCCTTGCACCGCCAGCAGTGGGGGTACTGGTGCTCCACCTCCCCTGCCGCCCACAGCCGGCCCGCCTGGCGCAGGTCCCCGATGATGACGGGGTTGGCCTCCTCCACGGGCAGCCCCGCGTACGGCCCCGCCTGGTCCGTGAACCGCCCCTGCCCGTCGACGGGGTTGACCACGGGCAGCTGGTAGCGCAGGCCCACCTCGTAGTCCTCCTGGCCGTGGCCGGGGGCGATGTGGACGCAGCCGCTGCCTTCCTCCATGCTCACCATGTCGTCGCCCACCACCGGCACCAGCCGGCCGTCCAGGGGGTGCCCCAGGAAGGCGCCCAGAAGCTCGAAGCCCCGCAAGCGCCGCAGCACCCGGACCGGCCCTTCTCCGGCCAGGCGGGCCACCGCCTCCAGGCGGGGTTCCGCCACCACCAGCACCCGTCCGGCCACCTCGGCCACCACGTAGCTGTGGTCCGGGTGCACGGCCACCGCCTGGTTGGCCGGCAGCGTCCAGGGGGTGGTGGTCCAGATGACCACCTCCGCCTGCGCCTGCTCCGGTGCCTGCCCTCGCACCGGCGCCTCCGCCTGCGCCGGCCCGCCGGCCGGGGCCAGGACGGCCGGGCTTTCCCGCACGGGAAACAGCACGTAGATGGAGGGCGAGCGCTTCAGGCGGTACTCCACCTCCGCCTCCGCCAGCGCCGTTTCGCAGCGGGGACACCAGTAGACCGGCTTGAGGCCCCGGTAGATGTAGCCGCGGCTTGCCATGCGCCCGAACAGCTCCACCTGCCGGGCCTCGTACTCAGGCTCCAGGGTGAGGTAGGGGCGCTCCCAGTCCCCCCAGACCCCCAACCGCTTGAACTCCTGGCGCTGGATCTCCACAAACTGCAGCGCGTACTCCTTGCAGCGCCGGCGGAACTCCACCACCGGCACCTGGCGGCGGTCCAGCCCCGTATGCCGGATGACCTCGTGCTCGATGGGCAAGCCGTGGGTGTCCCATCCCGGCACGTAAGGGGCCCACATGCCTTCCATGGACCGCACCCGCACGATGAAGTCTTTGAGGATCTTGTTCAGCGCAGTACCCAGGTGGATGTGCCCGTTGGCGTACGGTGGCCCGTCGTGCAGCACGAAGCGAGGCGCGCCCTGGGCGCGGCGAAGCTCCTGAAGCTTGCGGTACATCTGGTGCTGTTCCCAGAAGGCCTGGATCTGGGGTTCCCTGCGGGGAAGGTCGGCCTTCATGGGAAAGTCGGTGCGGGGTGTGAGCACCGTCTTGGAGTAGTCGGCGCCCTGCGCGCCATCCGGTGACCGGCCCGGGCGGGCGGAGTCTGCCGGGCCGGATGCAGCGGGCGCCGGGCGTGCCTGGTCAGGAGCCACCACGGGTGCGCAACCTCCTCCGCCTGTTCCCCGTCGGATGGGGCCAGCGGCCACCCAAGCCGCCCCGGAACGCAAAGGCCTCCCGTCCCCAAGGGACGGGAGGCCTGTCTCCCGCGGTACCACCCTCGTTGGGAAAGGCCTACCTGCCGGGGCGCCTCGTGGCAGCAGCGCCCGCGCTATCCCGGACGCTGCCCCGGCAGCAGGAGCTTTCCCCTCTCCTTGCGGCGGCCGGCTCGCCCGGCCGCCTCTGCAGGGTAACGGCCTGCCCCGGCTGCGCCTACCCCGGCGCCCGGCCCGGGCCTGCGGCGCCGGATCGGCGAGCGGCTCACGGGTGATCTTCACGGCGGCCTGCCCACCGGCTCGCACCCAACCCGGCTCGCTTCGGGCCCCGGCGCGCCGCTACCGTCCCGGTCACGGCCTTTCGACGGGATTCCGCTTGTTCGGGTTAAGTCCCATCATACCGGCGC
>DATCLL010000227.1:0-3802 GCA_036563935.1 Limnochordales bacterium
CTGTGGATCAAGGGGTTCGCCGAGGCCATCAGCTTCTTCGAGGATGAGCCCTTCCCCGCCTACCGCCTGGCCTCCCTGGTGCGGGCCCTGCAGCGCCTTTCCTGGATGGGGGCGGTCTTCCTGTGGAAGGCCCGCTGGCAGCAGGGCCCGCCGGTGTCGGACCAGGCGGGCAGCGTCTCGGTGAAGACGGCCCCTTCCCAGCTGCGGGGCCTTCCCCCCATGGCCGACGTGGCCATGGCCCTCACCTCCCTGGGCAGAGCCCTGTGGGAGGGGCTCTCCCACCCGAAAGCCCTGCAGGAGGCGTGCCAGCTGGAGCCGGAGCCGGGCAGCTCGGAGGCAGAGCCGCAGGAAGAGGAGCAAACCCGGGAGGCGGTGCCGGGCGGCGCCGACGCAGCCGGGCCGGCGGCCCGGGCGGTGCCGGTGGCGGCGGCCGGCCTTGCGGCCGACGGGCAGGCGCCGGGGCCCATGCCACCGGCGGGCGTGACAGGGGATGGCGGCCCGTCCATCGTGGAGATGCTCAACGGCGCCCTGCCCCCCGACGAGGCCTCCTGTTTCGTGCAGCCCAACTTCGAGGTACTGGCTCCCCGCAACCTGCAGGCCGATCGCATGGCGCGGCTTTTGGAGCTGTGCAGCGTGGTGCGGGCCGACCGCATGGTGCAGCTGAAGCTGGAGGCGGAGCGGGTGGCGGCCTGCGTGCGGGAGGGGCGCTGGTCGCCGGCGGAGGTGATGGCCTTCCTGGCCCAGGCGTCCCGCCACGGCCTGCCCCAGAACGTGCGCTTCACCCTCATGGAGGCCCTGCGGCCCCTGGGGCGGGTGCAGCTCATGGACGGGGTGCTGGTGCGGGCGGACGACCCCGAGGTGGCCCAGGCCATTGCCCGGGCCGCCGCCCAGGCGGGAGTGGTCCTGGAAGCCCTCACCGACGAGTGCTTCTGGATGGAGCGGCGTCACCTGCAGGCCCTGGTGAAGGCGGCGGAGCAGGCCGGGTACCCCGTGCGGCCGTGGGTGCGGGGCACGTGGGTGCCGTACCCGGTGGAGCGGGCGGCCGAGGTGACGGCGGCGGTGGAGGCGGCCGCCCGGCACGCAGCCCGGGAGAGCGGGCGGGTGGTGGAGCGCAAGCCGCCGCCTTCGCTGGTGCGCGGGCACCGGGATCTGGTCTTCGTGGCCCCCGAAGGGGACCTGGAATCGCTGGCGGTGCGGGCCGGGCGGCGCGGCGGCGCGGGCGCGGGCGGCGACTCCCGGCCGGACGAGCAACCTGCGGCAGCGGCACGGAGGGAGAACCTTGGCCTATAAACCGGAAAACCCCGTCATCGTGCAGAGCGACCACTCCATCCTCCTGGAGGTGGACAACCCGCGCTACGAGGCGGCCCGAAACGCGCTGAGCCAGTTCGCCGAGCTGGAAAAGAGCCCCGAGCACATCCACACCTACCGGATCACGGCGCTGTCCCTGTGGAACGCGGCCGCCGCCGGCCTCACGGCTCAGGACGTGCTGGCGGCGCTGGAGGAGTTCGCCCGCTTCGACGTGCCGCTGGTGGTGCGCCAGAGCGTGGAGCAGGCCATGCGCCGCTACGGCCTGGTCAAGCTCCTGCCGGCTCAGGTGGCTGCGGACGGCCGCCCGCAGGACCGCGGGGCACGCCAGCGCCGGCAGGAGCCAGGGCGCGCCGCCGCTACGCCCCCGGCCGGCGGGCAGCTGGTGCTGTTCAGCGAGGATCCCCTGGTGATAGAGGAGCTGGCCCGCCAACCCCGCCTGAAGCCGTACATCCTCGGCCGGCTGGATGCCCAGCGGCTGGCCGTGGACGGGCGCTTTCGGGGGCACATCAAGCAGGCCCTCATCCACGTGGGCTACCCGGTGGAGGACCTGGTGGGCTACGAGCCCGGGGCTCCCCTGCCCGTGCGCCTGCGCACCCGCACCCGCCGGGGGCTCCCCTTTGCCCTGCGGGACTACCAGCGGGAGGCGGTGGAGACCTTCTGGGCGGGGGGCAGCGCCCGGGGCGGAAGCGGCGTGGTGGTGCTGCCCTGCGGGGCGGGCAAGACCATGGTGGGGCTGGGCGTGATGGCCCTGGCCCAGACCCACACCCTCATCCTGGCCACCAACGTGACCGCGGTGCGCCAGTGGATCGAGGAGATCCTGGACAAGACCACCCTCACCGAGGAGCAGGTGGGGGAGTACACGGGCGAGGCCAAGCAGGTGCGCCCCGTGACGGTGACCACCTACCAGATCCTCACCCACCGGGGGCCCGACGACCCGGACTACCCCCACTTCGCGCTGTTCAACCGGGGCGACTGGGGGCTCATCATCTACGACGAGGTGCACCTGCTGCCGGCCGACGTGTTCCGCATCACCGCCGAGCTGCAGGCCCGCCGGCGCCTGGGCCTGACGGCCACCCTGGTGCGGGAAGACGGCAGGGAGGCCGACGTCTTCTCCCTCATCGGCCCCAAGCGCTACGACGTTCCGTGGAAGGACCTGGAGAAGAACCGCTGGATCGCCACCGCAGAGTGCTACGAGATCCGGGTTCCCCTGGCGGAGGAGTGCCGCATGCCCTATGCGGTGGCCGACGACCGGGAGAAGTTCCGGATCGCCGCGGAGAACCCCGCCAAGCTGGCGGTGGTGCAGGAGCTGGTGCGCCACCACCGCCACGACCAGGTGCTCATCATCGGCCAGTACCTGGACCAGCTGGAGAAGGTGGCAGAGGCCCTGCAGGCGCCCCTCATCACCGGGCGCACCCCCCAGGCCGAGCGGGAACGGCTGTACGAGGCGTTCAAGGCGGGGCAGGTGAAGTGCCTGGTGGTCTCCCGGGTGGCCAACTTCTCCGTGGACCTGCCCGACGCCAACGTGGCCATCCAGGTGTCGGGCACCTTCGGCTCCCGGCAGGAGGAGGCCCAGCGGCTGGGCCGTATCCTGCGCCCCAAGGCGGGCGACAACGTGGCCCGCTTTTACTCCCTGGTGACCGCCGACAGCCGGGAGCAGCACTTTGCGGCCCGCCGCCAGCGCTTCCTCACCGAGCAGGGCTACCACTACGCCATCTTCCCGGCGCAGGCGGCCATCGAACAGCTGCGTGCCCACGGGCAGCTTCAGCCGGAGCGGGACGGCACGGCGGGCGGGCTGCCGCTGGCCATGACCGCCGTCCGGCGGGCCTGAACCGCTATTCTGCCGTTACCCGGCCGTCACCGGCCGGCTGCTGCCGGCCCGGCGCCACCGCCACCCGGGCCGGCCTACCAGCCCTCCTCGATGCCGAAGGCCAGCCGCAGGGCGGATTGACCGGGCAGGGACAGCCACCGCAGCTGCACGAAAAGCCCCGAAAACCACCCGGGCTCCAGCACCGCCACCATCTCCTGGGGGCTCATGGCGCCCGGGTTCCAGCTGCCGGGGAAAAAGCCCACCCGCAGCGGGCCGTAGCGGAACGCCAGGCCCGTCAGGGAGCGGTTGGACAGGGGCAGGGCCTCGCCCGTGGCCCGCAGGGCATAGAAGAGGCCGTACTCAGGCTGGCCCCGCCGGGCGGGGACCACCAGGGCCCCCAGGTGAAACGCCCAGTCGCCCACCCTGTATCCCGGGCCGCTGCCCTCCAGGGTGGCCACCAGCTGCACCAGGCCCAGCTCGCTTCTCTGGAAGGGCATGCGCACGGCGACGCCCCAGTCCAGGCCGTGGGCGCTCTCGGTGAAGGCCCACGCGTACCCCAGCCGCCACCCCACCTCGGCCCGGGGCGCTATGAGGGCCCTGGCCGGGCGGGCTCCTGGCCCGGCCGAGGCCGCCAGGGCCAATGCCACAGCCCATGCCACCGCCAGCGCCCTCATCGGGACCCTCACT
>DATCLL010000228.1:0-2390 GCA_036563935.1 Limnochordales bacterium
GCCACGGGAAGCTCCTGGTGCTGGCGCAGGGCCGCGGCCAGCTGCTCGGCCACCTCCCGGGGTGGCCGGCGCAGGTAGCCTCCCAGGGCCAGGGCGGCGCTGGAGGCGAAATCGCCAAAGGCCTCCTCCCTGGGAACCTCGATGGCAGCGGCCCTGGCCGCAAGCTGCGGGGGCAGGGGGTCGCGCCCCAGCTGCTGGGCCAGCTCCCCCGCGGCCCGGGCCACCGCCTGGCCCAGTCGCTCCTTGACGTCCCTGCTGCTGCGGATGGCCGGCGGGGAAGCGCCGGCTTCCGGCCCGCCGGCCTGCCCGTGCAATGGCTGCGGCGGCTGCGGCACGGGACCGCTCACGACCCATCCCCCATCTGTCCCCGCCACCCCGCCAGGGCGGCGCAGATGACCTCCCGCACCACCTTGGCCGCCAGGATGGAGGTCTGGTCCGACGGGTCCCGGGGCGGGCACACCTCTACCACGTCCACCACCACGGGTCGGCAGGCGGCCAGCAGCCCCACCGCCTCCAGGAGTTCCGCGGAGCTGGGGCCGCCGGGCTCCGGCGTGCCCGTTCCCGGCCCGAAGGCAGGATCCACCACGTCAATGTCCACCGTCAGGTAGAAGGGGGCGCCCTGCACCCACGGGACCACCCGGCGCACCTGCTCCAGGAGAGTTCCCTCGCCGGCGGCGAAGGTGCGGCCGCGAAGCTCCCACTCCTCCCGCACCCCTGACCGAACCCCCAGGCCGGCCAGCGACGCAAGCCCCACCTGCTCGGCCACCCGGCGCATGACGGTGGCATGGGACAACCGCTGCCCCAGGTACGTATCCCGCAGGTCCAGGTGCGCGTCCAGCTGCACCACCCGCAGGCCCGAAAAGCGGCGGGCTGCCGCCTGCACGCACGCCAGGGTCAGCAGGTGCTCTCCCCCCAGCACCACCACCGTCCGCCCGCCTTCCAGCAGGCGCCCTACCTCCTGCTGGATGCGCGCCAGGCTCCCCTCCACGTCGCCCCAGGGCAGCTCCACGTCGCCGGCGTCGGCCAGGGCTGCGTCGGCCAGATCCACGTTCCACCGCGGGCTGTAGCTTTCCAGCCCTTCCGAAACCTGCCGGATGCGGGCCGGCCCCTCCCGGGTTCCCGGCCGGAAGCTCGTGGTGTGGTCCATGGGAACGCCCACGAGCACGAAGCGCGCCCGTTCCGGGGGAGCTTCCGCTGCCAGGAACCTGACCGGGCGGGTCATGGGCGCACGGCGGGCTGGACCAGCCCCACCAGCTCCTGGACGAAGCGGGGCAGGACGAAGGCCGCCCGATGCACCTCCGGGGTGTAATAGCGGGTCGCACCTGCCGCCAGCCCGTCCAGGTCGGCCGGCCGGCTGGGGTCAGGGCCCAGGGAACCCACCATGAAGCTCCACAGCCCGCTGGGGTAGGTGGGCACAGGGGCCAGGTACACCCCCGTCACCGGGAAGGTGGCCTGAAAATCGGAAAAGCAGCGGGCCATCACCTCCCGGTGGTAAAAGGGGGATTCCGTCTGGGCTGCCACCACCCCGCCCGGTCGCAGGGCCCGCCGGCAGCTTTCCAGGAACTCCCGGGAGAAGAGGCGGGTGGCAGGGCCCACCGGATCCGTGGAATCCACCAGGATCACGTCGTAGCTCCCCGGGTGGCTCTCCACGTGGGCCACCCCGTCGCCGATGGCCAGCGTCACCCGGGGATCCGACAGGCCCCCTGCCACCTCGGGCAGGTAGGCCTGGCAGGCGCTGACCACCTCCTGGTCGATCTCGGCCAGCACCACCTCTTCCACCGAAGGGTGGCGCAGCACCTCCCGCACCGTTCCCCCGTCGCCCCCGCCCACCACCAGCACCCGCCGGGGCCGGCCGTGGGCCTGCAGGGGAACGTGCGCCAGCATCTCGTGGTAGACGAACTCGTCCGCGGTGGACAGCTGGATGGCCCCGTTCAGAACCAGCATGCGCCCGAAGGCTTCGGTCTCCAGGATGGCCATGTCGTGGTATGCCGTCTTCTGGCGCAGCAGGGTGCGGGTGACCCGGCACGCCAGCCCCACCGCCGGGGTCTGGTACTCCGTGAACCAAAGATCCATAACGCCCGTGCTCACTCCCCGAGCGCCGCGGCCGGGCCCGCCGGCCAGCCCTGCCCGGGCCGGCCCGCGTCCGCCGGCGGCGCCCCCGATGTCAGTCGCCCCACAGGGTTACCGCCGCCACGGCGCAGCCGGCCTTTTCCACCCGGTGCTCCACGGCGCGCACGTACAGCTCCCGCATCTCCAGGCCCCGGCCCCGCAGCGCCTCCTCCACCATGCGCCGCACCGTGGCCTCGGCCTGCTCCCGGGAGCAGCGCCCGGAAAACTCCATGATGATCCCCAGCCCCGTCTCCGACACCCCCACCGCCACCGCGGCGGCG
>DATCLL010000229.1:0-6518 GCA_036563935.1 Limnochordales bacterium
GTGCACCGCCGGGCGGCCCGGGTGCAGGAGGGGTTCGGGAGGCTTTCCCAGTTCGTGGAGGAAAGCGTGGCGGGAATCCGGGTGGTGAAGGTGTTCGGGCAGGAGCAGGCCCGCATGGAGCAGTTCCGGCGGCTGGCCGCAGAACAGCAGGAACGCCAGATGGAGCTGGTTTCGGTGCAGTCCGCCGCCGGGCCGGTCACGGAAGGGGCCGTGGGGCTTGCCTTTGCAGCCCTCCTGGGCGTGGGGGGGCCCCTGGTGCTGGCGGGACGCATCCATCTGGGCCAGTTCGTGGCCTTTGCCGGGTACGTGGGCCTTCTGGCCTGGCCCCTGGGCTCCCTGGGGTGGCTGATGAACCTCTGGCAGCGGGGCAGCGCTTCCTGGCAGCGCCTGCAGGCCATCCTCCACACGCCGCCCCAGGTGGTCGACCCTCCCGGGGTGGTGGCCATGCCGGCGCCGGTGCGGGGCCACCTGGAGGTGCGCGGCCTCACCTTCACCTACCCGGGGGCCCGCCGGCCGGCCCTGCACGACCTCTCCTTCCAGGTGCGTCCGGGAGAGGTGGTGGCCATCACGGGACCCAGCGGGTCCGGCAAGAGCACGCTGGTGCAGCTGCTGTTGCGCCTGTGGGAACCGCCCGAGGGTTCCATCTTCCTGGACGGCGTGGACGTGCGGAGGCTGCCCCTGCAGGAGCTCCGCCGCCACCTGGCCTGGGTTCCCCAGGAGGGCTTCCTCTTCTCCGGCACCCTGGCCGACAACGTCGCCTTCGGCGCACCGGAAAGCCCGGACGGCATGCCGCCGGCGGAGCTGGAGCGGCTGGGCCGCCTGGCCGGCCTGCACCCCGACGTGGAGGGGTTCCCGGACGGCTACGGCAGCTGGGTGGGGGAGCGGGGCCTTGCCCTGTCCGGAGGCCAGCGGCAGCGGGTGGCCATCGCCCGGGCCCTGGCACGCAGGGCGGCGGTGTTCCTTCTGGACGACCCCTTCTCCTCGGTGGACGGCGACACCGAGCACCGGGTGCTGGAAGGCCTGCTGCAGGAGCTGGCGGGACGCACCGTGCTTCTGGTCTCCCACCGCATCTCGGTGGTGCGGCGGGCTTGCCGCATCCTGGTGCTGCACCAGGGCCGGCTGGTGGAGGAGGGCTCCCACGAGGAACTCCTCGCCCGCGGGGGGCTGTACGCCCGCATGGCCGCCCTGCAGCGCCTGGAAGAGGAGCTGAACTTCCGCCCCGGCCCAACCACGCAGCTGCAGGAGGTTTGTGGCGGTGCCCGTCCCGTGGAACCTGCAGGATGACCCGCCGGCGGGCCGCGTTCCGGACAGGGCGCTTCTTGGGCGCATGGCCCGCTACGCGGCGCCCCACGCGCGGGAGCTGGCCTGGGTGGTGCTGCTGTCGGCGGTGGTGACGGGCGCCGATGTGCTGCGGCCGTACCTGTTCAAGGTGGGCATCGACCGCTACCTGCTGGGCCCGCCGCAGCCCCAGGCCGGGTGGGCCCTGGCGGCCCTGGCAGGGGTCCTGCTGGGCCTGACGGTGCTGTCCCGGTGGCTGGCCTACGTGATGGCGGTGCGCATGCAGCGGGTAAGTCAAGAGGTGATCCGGCGGCTGCGCGAGCAGCTGTTTTCCCACCTGCAGGGCCGGTCGCTGGCCTTCTTCCAGCGGCACCCGGCCGGCCGGCTGGTGACGCGCCTCACCAACGACACCGAGGCCCTCAGCGAGTTTTACGGGGCCGTGGTGGTGAACCTGGCCCGGGACCTCCTGGTGCTGGTGGGGGTGGCGGTGGCCCTGGCTCGGCTGGATCCGGCCCTGGGGATGGTGGCCACGGCCTGCCTGGTTCCGGCCAGCGTGCTGACCTGGCGGTGGAAGGGGCTCATGCGGGAGGCCTACCGCCAGGTGCGGGCCCGCCTGGCCCGGGTCAACGCCTTCCTGGCGGAAAACCTCCACGGCATGTGGCTGGTCCAGGCCTTCGCCGCGCAGGGCCGCCAGCTGCAGCGCTTCCGGGAGGAGAACGAGGCCCTGCGCCGGGCCGCGCTGCGGGAGCTGGAGGTGGTCGCGCTCTTCCGGCCCATGGTGGACCTGCTGGCCCAGCTGGCCGTGGCGGCGGTGGTGGTCTACGGGGGCCTGCGGGTGCTGCGGGGGCAGGTGGAGTACGGGGTGCTCTTTGCGGCCGCCCAGTACGTGCGGCAGATGTTCCAGCCCATCGGCGACCTGGCGGAGAAGTGGAACGTGCTGCAGGCGGCCATGGCGGCAGCGGAGAGGATCTTCCAGGTGCTGGACGACCCCACGGCCCTGCCGGAGCCACAGGCCACGGCTTTCCCGGCCGACGGCCGGCCGGGCGGCGCGGGCGCACCGGCGCTTCTGCGGCGGGCGAAGGGCCACCTGGTTCTGGAAGGGGTCTGGTTTGCCTACCAGGAACCCCACTGGGTGCTGCGGGACATCTGCCTGGAAGCCCGCCCGGGGGAGATGGTGGCGGTGGTGGGGCCCACCGGCGCGGGCAAAAGTTCCCTGGTGAACCTGCTGCTGCGGCTGTACGACCCGCAGCGGGGCCGGGTGCTGCTGGACGGGGTGGACCTGCGGGAGCTGCCCACCGGGTGGCTGCGCCGCCAGGTGGCCTGCGTGCTGCAGGAGCCGTTTCTCTTTGAGGGGACGGTGCGCTCCAACGTGGCCGTTGGGCTGGGGGAAGGAGCGGCGGACGGGCACGGGGGCGCCGGGGACGGGGTGGGGGCGGCGGTGCAGGCGGCCGTGGAAGCGGCCGCCCGGCGGGCGGGGGTGCACGAGGTTCTGCAGTCCCTGCCCCACGGGTATGACACCCCCGTCTTCGCGCGGGGGACGGGGCTGTCGCTGGGCCAGCGCCAGCTCATCGCGCTGGCCCGGGCGGCGGCCTGCGACGCGCCGGTGCTGGTGCTGGACGAGGCCACGGCCAGCGTGGACAGCGTCACGGAGCAGGCCATCCAGGAAAGCCTGGCCCGCCTGCGGGGCAGCCGCACCGTGGTGGTGGTAGCGCACCGGCTGGCCACGGTGAAGGAGGCGGACCGGATCGTGGTGCTGCACCGGGGCCGGGTGCACGAGGTGGGCACCCACCGGGAGCTGGTGCAGGCCCGGGGCCTGTACTGGCGGCTGTGGACCATGCAGGGGCTGGCCATGGCCGCGGGGACGGAGGCGGTGGCCGGATGAAGCGGG
Organism: Limnochordales bacterium; assembly: GCA_036563935.1. Taxonomy (GTDB): domain Bacteria; phylum Bacillota; class Limnochordia; order Limnochordales; family Geochordaceae; genus DATCLL01. The sequence continues at coordinate 3,167 of DATCLL010000229.1, forward strand.
TGGTCTTGAACGCGGACATGGGGGAGTCCTTCGGGCCGTGGGCCATGGGGGATGACGCCTCCCTGCTGGAGTGGGTGACGGCCGCCAACGTGGCGTGCGGGCTGCACGCAGGAGACCCCGTGGTGCTGCTGCGCACCGTGGAGCAGGCGGCCGCCCGGGGCGTGAGCGTGGGAGCGCACCCGGGCTACCCCGACCGGCAGGGGTTCGGCCGGCGGGAGATGGCGTTGTCGGCCGAGGAGCTGGAGGCCTTCGTGCTGTACCAGCTGGGCGCGGTGCAGGCCGCCTGCCGGGCCTGCGGCGTGCCCATGACCCACGTGAAGGCCCACGGGGCGCTGTACCACCGGGCGTGCCGGGACGCCGGGGCGGCGCAGGCGCTGGTGCAGGCTGTCCTGCGGCTGGACCCCGGGCTGGTGGTGGTGGGGCCGGAGGGTTCCCAGCTGCTGGCGGCCGCCCGGCAGGCCGGGTTGCCGGTGGCCCGGGAGGCCTTCCCGGACCGGGGTTACGGCCCGGACGGCTCCCTGTGGCCCCGGGGGAGCCCGGGCTCGGTGGTGGAGGACCCTGACCGGGCCGCGGCGAGGGCGGTGGCGATGGTGGTGCAGGGGAGGGTGCAGGCCGTGGACGGAAGCTGGCTTGCCGTGCAGGCCGAAACCCTGTGCATCCACGGCGACCATCCGGGTGCTGCCCGGGTGGCGGCCCGGGTGCGCCGGGCCCTGGAAGAGGCCGGCGTGCAGGTGGTGGGCTTCACGCGGGCCGAAGGCCGTTGACCGGCGGGCGCGGTAGCGGCACCTGTGGGAAGAAGCGCTGCAGCACGGCTGCCATCGGGCCCTGCTCCGGCGCAGGCGCCACCCAGCAGGCCAGCGCCCGCACGGGCTCCTCGGCCGAGGCCACCGCCACGGGCCGGCCTACCAGGCGCAGCATCTCCAGGTCGTTGAGGCCGTCTCCCACGGCCACCACCTGGGAGGGGTGGACGCCCCAGCTGGCCAGAAGCCTGGCCAGCGCCGCCGCCTTGGAGACTCCCGGAGCCAGCACCTCCACACAGTGCTCGCCCGACCGCACGGGCCGGGCCAGGCGCGGGTGCTGCTGCAGGGCTGCCTGGAACTGGTCGCAGGCCTGCCTCTCCCCCAAAAACAGCAGCTTGATGGCCGCGCCGGGGCCTTCCCCTGGCCGCTCGAGCCGCGCGGGCCCGGCGCCCACCATGGCCTCGCCCACCATGGCCTGATCTTCGGGGAGCAGGTAGGGCAGCAGCCGTTCCCCGCCCAGCAAGGGCACCAGGCGCCGGGGCAGGTAGGCGAAGCCGGACAGGCCGAAGCGGCGGGCCAGGCCGACGGCCAGCTCCACCGCGGGCCCGCTGAGCCACCGCTCCCACAGCACCCGGCCGTCCGGATCCATGAGGCGGGCGCCGTTGTACACCACCATGGGCGTGGGCAGGGCGAGCCGGCGCGCTACGGGAAGGGCCGTGGCAAAGGCCCTGCCGGTGGCCAGCACTACCCCCACGCCGGCGCGCCGGGCCGCCTGCAGGGCCTGCTCGTCGGCCGGGCTTACCCGCCCGGCCATGTCCAGCAGGGTTCCGTCCAGGTCTGTGACCAGCACCCTGGGCCAGAGGCTTTCCGGGACAGGAGGAATCCCCTGCAAGGCTGCAGCCGTTGCCTTCGCCCCCTTTCCCATTGTCCTGTGCCGCCCTCGGCTGCGGGGCTGTCGAGCCGGGCCGAGGTCAGGCGGCTTCAGCGGCCGCGGAGTCTTCCCGGCCTCTGTGCATAGTGGGTGTCTGCAACGGCCGTGTCAAGAGACAATAACACGAACGTTTCGGAACCGGGAGGCCAGCCGCCGGCCAGGCCGGGGGCGGGAGCCGTCCCGGGGCCGGTGCCGGCCGTCAGCGGCGGCCGGTGCCCTGGCGCAAGGCCTGCAGCAGAACCGCCCGTGCCTGGGCCAGCAAGGCCGGGATGTCCAGGGGTTCGGGCTGCGTGAGAAGAGGCTGCACCACGGTAGACCACCAGGCGCTGCTGAACTCCAGGTAGCCTGCCAGGGCCGGCAGGGTGCGGGAGACGGCAAGGGCCTCCCGGGCCACCGTGTCGGCTTCCGGCCGCCGGGCCGACGGCGGAAGCGGGCCCAGCACGCCCAGGGCCAGCTCCAGAGCCGACAGGGCCCGGCGGGCCAGGGGGGAGGCCGGCCGGGGAAGGGCGAGCCCTTCCACCCACATCCAGCCCACCGGACGGCCCGAGGGCCCCACGGGCAGCGGGGCCAGCGCGGCCCGGAAGGGCGCGCGGCGGCTGTCCGGCTGCTCCAGGCGGTGGGAGTAAAGTCCTATCATGAGGGCAGCCTGCCCCTCCTGGAAGAGTTCCTGCGGGCCTGTGCGCCAGCTGTCGGGAGGCGAGGGGCTCAGCTGCTCCACCACGAAGGTGCGGTAGAAGCGGGCGGCCTGTTCCAGGGGGCCGCTGTCTTCCCACAGGCGGTCGGGCGGTTCCACCACGCTGCCGCCGGCCTGCCAGACGAACAGCTCCAGGGGTGGCCAGCCGTTGACGGGAAACCCCCAGGGGCTGCGGCCGCCGCCGGCCAGCGACCGCACGGCCCGGGCCAGCCGCAGCAGCTCCTCCCAGTCCCGGGGATAGCCGGCGGGCAGGATCCCTGCCTGCTCCAGCAGGTCCTGGTGCACGTACAGCACGGCAGGGTCGGCGAAGCCGGGTAAGGCATACAGCTCCCCCCGCCACCGGAACGGCTCGTAGGCCTCACGAGGAAGCCCGGGCCGCTCGCCCCGGGGCGCCGGCAGCGCCTGGAGCATCCCCCGGCTGGCCAGTCGGGCCGCCAGCTCCGGGGAGACCACCACCAGGTGCGGCCCGCGGCCTTCGGCCAGGGCCTGGGTGAGCTGGCCCCAGTCGTCGCCCCACAGGGGCACCACCTGGATGGCGACACCCTCCTGCACCCGCCCGGCCATGCGGGCTGCCATCCGCCAGTCTTCCAGGTAGCCGCCCCGGGCCGGCACCCACAGGGTGGCCGCCGCTGCGGAGGCGGCCCGGGCGGCGCAGGCCGCGGCCACCCGGCACCACGGGCCGGGCAGCGCCTGCGCCAGCACCAACGCGGCGGCCACCAGCAGCGGCAGCGGGCTCACCACGGGCAGGGCGAGGCCGTCCTTGACCGCAGGGCGGGCGGGGAGGATACTAGAAAAGCGCCGGCGGGTCGGCTGCCGTCCGGCCGGGACGGCGACGCCCTGCCCGCCGAGCCGGACAGGCAGGAGGGAGAGGTCTTGGACCGCCAGTCGGAGGTCCTGCGGCGCATCAACGACCTCGCCCGGGAGCGCCTGCACATCTGGTCCAAGGGGCACCTGACGGAGCAGGATCGGGAGCGGATCACCCGCATC
>DATCLL010000230.1:0-7365 GCA_036563935.1 Limnochordales bacterium
GGGTGACCCACCCCTCTTCCATGGGCTCCCGCAGGGCGTCCACCACTTCCTGGGACAGCTCCGCGAACTCGTCCAGGAACAACACCCCCCGGTGCGCCAGGGTAAGCTCGCCCGGGGCCAGCCGGCTACCCCCTCCCACCAGGCTGGCCCGGGTCAGGGAATGGTGCGGGCTTCGAAACGGCCGCCAGCCGGCAGGCGGCACGCCCGGGGCCCCCGGGCCGCCTACCAGCCGGCCGGCGGCCGTGTACACCTGCACCACCTCCAGCCACCGCTGCCGGTCGAGAGGCGGCAGCAGGGTGGGAAGGCGTTGGGCCAGCATGGTCTTCCCCGAGCCCGGCGGGCCCACCAGCATCAGGGGGTGCCCTCCCGCTGCGGCCACCTCCAGGGCCCGCCGGGCCAGCGCATGGCCGCGCACCTCCGCCAGGTCCAGCCCCGCGGTTTGCCCTGCGGGCCAACGCTGCTGCGGCTCCTGGTCCGGGGGAACAGGCGGGAACCGGCCCCGGGCCAGGCCCTCCACCGCCTGAGCCAGCGTGGCCACCGGCTGAAGGGCAAGCCCGTCCACCAGACGGGCGGCCGGCCACGACTCCAGCGGCACCACCGCCCGCCGCAGCCCGGCCTGGCGGGCCGCCACCAGCACCGAGACCGTCCCGTCGCTGGCCCGCACGCTGCCGTCCAGGGACAGCTCGCCCACCAGAAGCCAGCCCTCCAGCGCCCGGGTGGGAAGGCGGCCTGCGGCGGCCATCACGGCGCAGGCGATGGGCAGGTCCAGCCCGCTTCCCGGCTTGGGCAAGCGGGCCGGCGCCAGGTTGACGGTGATGCGCCCGGCGGGCAGGCTGACACCCAGCTGGCGCAGCGCGGCCCGCACCCGGTCCCTGCTTTCCCGTACCGCCGCCCCGGGCAACCCCACCAGCCGAAACTCCGGCAAGCCCGGCCCCACGTGCACCTCCACCTCTACCAGGTGGCCGTCGATTCCCAGCACCACCCCGCCCAGGGCCCGCGCAAAAGCCAGAAAGGACACCCCCGCCCTCCCCCGAAAGGGCTGGCTGGTGTCCTCGGCACCCTGTGGTTCGACGGCAGGAAAGCCTTTCCTGCCCGCGCCCGTCCACCTGGTGCACCCTGCCGGGCGTGGGCGGCCGGGGCAGACGGCAGGCCCCGCCGGCGGGCGGGAGAGGGAAAAAGGGGGAGCAAGCCCGTGGAGTTTCGCTTCCAGCCCAAGGAGGTGGAAGTGGGCGGCCGTCGCCGGGTCTACCAGGTGCTGGAGCACCCCGGAAGCGTGGTGATCCTGGCTGTCCGGGACGGCCGGGTGGCCCTGGTGCGCCAGCTGCGGCCGGCCGCCGGCGAGCTTTTGTGGGAGCTACCCGCCGGCACCCTGCAGCCGGGGGAAAGCCCGCTGGCCTGCGCGGCCCGGGAGCTGGAGGAGGAGGTAGGGTGGCGGGCCGGCTCGGTACGGGAGCTCGGCTGGTTTTACCTGGCCCCCGGCTACTCCAGCGAGCGGATGCACCTGGTGCTGGCCGACGACCTCAAGCCCTCCCACCCGCACCCCGACGAGGGGGAACTCATCGAGTCGGTTCGGTGGGCTACCCCGGCCGAGCTGGAGGCCATGGCCGCAGCCGGCGAACTGCGAGACGCCAAAAGCCTGGCCAGCCTGTGGTGGCTGACCCGGCTGGGGTCCCGGCCGTAGCCCACCGCGGCCGCGGGGCACCGCCCGCCCGCAGCCCTCGCCCGCCGGCTGCGGCCCCCGTCCCCCTTCAGGGTTGCTCGCCGGCGAAGGCCCCGGGCATGTGGAGCACCCGGCGCAGCTGCCCTTGCGGAGTGAGGTCCACGGCCACCACGTCGAACCGCACCGGGTACTCCCGCAGGTGCGGACGACGGTCCAGCCACCACCGCGCCGCCTGCCACACCTTGCGGCGCTTGGCGGGACTCACGCTGGACAGCGCCTGCTCCAGCCCCGTCTCCCCCAGGGCGCTGGCGCGAGCCCGCACCTCCACCACCACCAGCTGCTGGCCCTGGCAGGCGATGAGGTCCAGCTCCCCGAAACGGCACCGCACGTTGCGGGCCAGGATCCGGTACCCCTTGGCCTCCAGGAAGGCCGCCGCGAAGGCCTCCGCGCGCTGGCCGCTGGCCAGGGCTTGCGGCTGGCGTCGGTCGGGCGTCTTCCCCTGGCCCTGGCCGTGGCCCTGGCCCTGCCGGTGGTGGGGCGCCCGCCCGTTGCGGGCGTAAGGGGACGATTCCCGCCCCCGGGAACCGGAGGACCGGCTCGCGTGGCTCACTGCATCGCCGCCTCTCTTCTCCCCGACTCGCTGCCCCACCGGAAGGACCGCCGATGGATGGGCGATGGGCCCAGCCGAGCCAGCTGGCGCACGTGTTCGGGCGTGGGGTAGCCCTTGTGGCGGGCAAAGCCGTACCCCGGAAAGCACAGGTCCAGGGCCGCCATGATGGTGTCCCGCACCACCTTGGCCACGATGGAGGCAGCAGCCACGCAGGCCACCCTGCCGTCCGCCCCCACCAGCGCCCGCTGCTGCGTGGAGGCGGGCAGGGGCAGGGGAAATTGCCCATCCACCCACAGGCACCGGTACGGCTCCCGCAGGGCCTGCACCGCCCGGGCCATGGTGTGCAGGCAGGCGCGCTGCACGTTCATGGCATCCACCAGGACAGGGGGGCAGATGGCCACCCGGACGTCGCGGCAGTTGGCCAGCACCTGCACCCACAATCGCTGCCGCTGCGAGGGGCTCAATTTCTTCGAGTCGTCCAGCTCAAGGCCCAGGCGCCCCGCCACCACCGCGCACGCCACCAGCGGCCCTGCCAGAGGGCCGCGGCCTGCCTCGTCGACCCCGGCCCACAGCTGCTCCCCGTCCGGCTGGTGCAGGCTTGGGCGGCGCCGCTGCCGGTTCAGGGCCGTGCGGCGGTGCGCCGCAACCCAGCCCTCTCCCCCGCCGCCCGGCGCCGGGGCAGGCAGGCCCCGCAGCTGCGCCAGCTCCTCGGGGCCCCACACAACCACCCCATCGCCCAAAAGCTCCGCCAGCCACGCTGGCGCCACCGGCGGAAGGGGGGCCGACAGGCCTGGCATGGGCCCTCAGGCTGGGGTACGTCGCTCGGCCACCCGGGCTGCCTTCCCTACCCGCTGGCGCAGGTAGTACAGCTTGGCCCGCCGGACCTGGCCGCGGCGGACCACCTCGATTTTCTGGATAGCCGGTGAGTGCAGCGGGAAGACCCGCTCCACACCCACTCCCGAAGCGATCTTGCGCACCGTGAAGGTCTCCCGGGTGCCCCCGTGCTTGCGGGCGATGACCACGCCCTCAAAGACCTGCACCCGTTCCCGGTCACCCTCGGTGACCTTCAGGTGCACCCGCACGGTGTCGCCCGGGCCGAAGGACGGAAGGTCCTGGCGGAGATAAGGGGTCTCAACCGCGCGCCTCCAGTCCACGTCTGCTCGGCTCCTTCCTCCGCCCCGAAGGTCGCGGCGGATTGTATCACGGGCCCGTCGGGGGCGGCAAGCAGCCGCCGCCGGGCTCTGCAGCCTGTTGCCTTCGGGCCGCCAGGTGCGGCCGGCGCTGCCGCGTCAGCCGCCAGGCCTGCTCCCGGCGCCAGCGGGCCACTGCGTGGTGGTCGCCTCCCACCAGCACGTCGGGCACCGCCAGCCCCCGGAACACCCGCGGCCGGGTGTACTGAGGGTATTCCAGAAGCCCGTGGGTCAGGCTGCCGGGAGGGCCGAAGGATTCTTCCACTACCGAGGCGGGCTCGCCCACCGCTCCGGGCAACAGCCGCACCACGGCGTCCACCAGGCAGCAGGCCGCCAGTTCCCCCGTGCTCATGACGAACTCCCCGACTCCCACCTCCAGGGCATCCAGCACGGCCGCCACCCGGGCGTCCATCCCCTCGTAGCGGCCGCACAGCACCACCAGCCCCTCCAGGCAGGCCAGTTCCCGGGCCAGCTCCTGGGTGAAGGGATAGCCCGAGGCGGCCAGGGCCACCACCCGCACCCGCGACCCGGCCCCCTGCGCCACCCCGGCGCCGCAGCCCAACGCCGCCGCCTGCGCCCCAAGGGCGTGCTCGGCGGCCAGCACCAGGGGCTCGGGCATGAGCACCATGCCGGGGCCGCCACCGAAGGGCACATCGTCCACCTTGCGGTGGGGGTCCCGGCTGAACTCCCGCAGCTGCCATACCCGCAGCCGGACCAGGCCCCGCTGCACCGCCCGGCCCACCACCCCCTGCAGCAGGGGAACTGCCACCGCCTGGGGGGAAAGGGCCACCACGTCCACCTGGAAGGGGTGCCGCCTGTCCATCACGCCCTGCCCGCGCCCGTCAGCCCTGGGCCTCCAGCCCCGGCGGAACCCGCACCACGATGCGGCCCAAATCCGGCCGCACCTCCCGAACCACCTCCCGCACGGCAGGAAGCCACAGGCTCTTGCCGGCCGGACGGTTCAACGCCACCACCCAGATGTCGTGGGCAGGGGAGCGGCGCACCTCCCGGAGGTGGCCCAGAAGCTCCCCCCGTTCGTCCACCACGGGCAGGCCGATAACCTCAAACAGGTAGTACCTCCCCTGCGGCAGCGGCCGCAGCTGGCTGTCGTCCACCTCCACCCAGGCGCCCCGCATGCGCTCGGCCTGGTTGCGGTCCACCACGTCCCTCAGCCGCAGCAGCACGCTTCCCCGAGGACCGGGGCGGGCTCCCGCTCCCCAGGCCGGCTCGGTGCGTCCGTCCGGCCACCGCAGCCGGCACGCACCCAGCTCCTGCAGGCGCTGGGGTTCGTCGGTGAGGGGTTCCACCCTGAGCTCGCCCCGGACCCCGTGGGGCGCCAGGATGCGGGCCACCGCCACAAACCGCTCCCCCTGCTGGGGCTGCGCCATGCGCGGCTTCCCCCGGCTTCGAGGGACGCACCCCGCTAGTCCAGGATCTCCACGTGAACGTTCTTGCCGGCCCGAAGCGCCGCCGCCTTGGCCACGGTACGGATGGCCTGTGCGATGCGCCCCTGCTTGCCGATGACCTTGCCCATGTCCTCGGGAGCTACCTTCAGCTCCAGGATGATGGAGCGTTCCCCTTCCACCTGGCGCACTTCCACCCGGTCGGGATGGTCCACCAGCGCCTTGGCGATGTACTCCACGAGCTCCTTCACGTGCGGGCCCTCCCTTGCCTGCGGCGTGCGAAAAGGACGTCAGGACGTGTGGGCCGCGCCCGCCTCGGAACCGGCCGCCGAGGCGCGGGAGTGCCGGCGGGCCAGCCACTGGTCCCACACCCCGGCCCGGCGCAGAAGCTCCCGCACCGACTCGGACGGCTGGGCACCCTTGCTCAGCCAGTCCATGGTCCGTTCGGCATCCACCCGGATCTCCGCCGGCTCCCGCAGAGGATTATAGTACCCCAGGGCCTCCACGTAGCGGCCGTCCCGGGCCGCGCGGGCATCGGCCACCACGATGCGGTAGAAGGGCTGCTTGCGTGCGCCCATGCGCTTGAGCCGGATCCTCACCGCCATGGCAGACCTGCCTCCTTACCCTTTGCGCTCTTCACCATCCGTCGCATCAGCCGCTGCAGCTCGTCAAACTGGCGCAGCAGGCGGTTGACGTCCTGCACCTGGGTGCCGCTGCCCCGGGCGATGCGGCGGCGCCGGCTGGCGTCGATGATGGAGGGGTTGCGGCGCTCCTCGGGGGTCATGGACAGGATGATGGCCTCCATCCGCACCAGCTCTTTCTCGTCCACCTCGGGCCTGGCCGCAAGCCGCCCCCGCAGCCCCGGGATCATGGACAGCACCTGCTCCAGGGGGCCCATGCGGCGCAGCTGCCGCAGCTGCCCCAGGTAGTCGTCCAGCCCGAAGCGGTCTTCCCGCAGGTGCTGTACCAGCTGCTGGGCCCGCTCCCGGTCCACGGCCTGCTCGGCCCGCTCGATGAGGCTCAGCACGTCGCCCATGCCCAGGATGCGGGCCGCCATCCGGTCCGGGTAGAAGGGCTCCAGCTGGTCCAGCTTCTCCCCGGTGCCCGCAAAGACCACCGGCGCCCCGGTCACGGCCCGCACCGACAGCGCCGCCCCGCCGCGGCTGTCCCCGTCCAGCTTGGTGAGCACCAGCCCGTCCAGGTGGATGCGGGAGGCGAAGGCCTGGGCCGACTGGACCGCATCCTGCCCCATCATGGCATCCACCACCAGCAGGGTGCGGGCGGGGGTCACCTCCCTGGCCAGGCGCTCCAGCTCCTCCATGAGTTCCTCGTCCACGTGCAGCCGCCCGGCCGTGTCCAGCACCACCACCTCGTAGCCGTTCTGCCGGGCGTGGGCCACCGCCCGCCGGGCCACCTCCACCCCGTCCCGGGCCCCCTGGGGGCCGAAGAACTCCACCCCCGCCTGGCGCGCCAGGGTGGCCAGCTGGTCCACCGCAGCCGGCCGGCGCAGGTCGCAGCCCACCAGCAGCACCCGCCGGCCCCGGGCCCTGAGGTGGCGTGCCAGCTTGGCCGCGGTGGTGGTCTTGCCCGAACCCTGCAGCCCCACCAGCGCCACCACCGCCGGCCAGGGCGGCTCCACGGTGAAGCCCACGTGGGTTCCGCCCAGAAGCTGGGTGAGCTCATCCCGGACGATCTTCACCACCTGGTGGGCCGGGCTGAGGCTCTCCAGCACCTCCTGGCCGACGGCCCGCTGGCGCACCCGCTCCGTGAACTCCTTCACCACCCGGAAGTGCACGTCGGCCTCCAGGAGGGCCATGCGCACCTCCTTCAGCGCCTGCTCCACGTCCTGCGGGCTCAGCCGGCCCCGGCCGGCCAGCCGCTTCAGCACCTCTGCCAGGCGCTGGCTCAGCGCCGCAAACAAGCTCGCCTGCCCTCCTCCGCCGGCCGCCCCCTCAAAGCAGCCGCTCCAGCTGCGCCACCAGCCGGCGCATGCGCCGCAGCCACTGCGCCTGCCGGGAGCCGCCCGCTGCCGGCATGCCCTCGGGCCATCCCGCCAGGTGCTCCTTGAGCTGGTGCACCAGGGCCCGCTGGCGGCGCAGCTTGCGCAAAAGCCCCAGGCGCCGCTCCGCCTCGGCCAGCGCCCGGTGGCTTCGCCGCAACAGGTCCAGCACCGCCTGGCGGCTGATGCCCTCGGACCCCGCGATCTCCGCCAGCGACAGGTCCAGGTGGTGGCGCATCCGGAACACCCGGCGCTGGTGGGCGGTCAACAGCCCCCCGTACAGGTCGAACAGCAGCGCCAGCGTGGCCAGGTCCTGCCCGTCCACCCTGCCGCCTGGCCGTGCCGCGGTGCCCCGAGCCGCCCGGGACGAGCCCCCGCAGGAGCCCTGGTTGCCCATGCCGTCACCGGCCTGTCAAGGACAATCCCTTGACACGGACCCACTATACCCGCCCGCCACCGGGGCCGTCAACGCGGCGGCCCGCCCGGCCCCGCCCGGTCCACGG
>DATCLL010000231.1:0-5867 GCA_036563935.1 Limnochordales bacterium
TCCCGCCGGCCCATGCGCAGCTGGCGCAGCCGGGTGCGGCCCTGGCCTCCCCGGTAGCAGCGGGCCTCCATGGCCACCGCCAGCTCGTCGGCCCGGCGCAGCGCGCTCACAAACAGCGGCACCAGCAGGGGGAGAAGGGCCGTGGCCCGCCGCAGGGGCCCTCCCCGGTCGAAGGCAGCGCCCCGGGCCATCTGGGCCTTCATGATGCGGTCCGCCTCCTCCAGCAGCGTGGGGACGAACCGCAGCGCGATGGTCATGGTCATGGCCAGCTCATGGGCCGGCAGGCCCAGCCGGCGGCCGGGCGTCAGCAGGCGTTCCAGCCCCTCCGTCAAGTCCAGGGGGCTGGTGGTGAGGGTGAGCAGGGAAGCTCCGGCCACCAGGAGCACCAGCCGCAGGGACGTCATGGCCGCCTGCTGCAACCCCTCCCGGGTCACGGCCAGCGGCCCCCAGCGCACCAGCGGGTGCCCTTCGGTCCAGAACGCATGGAACACCACGCTGAGCACCACAAACCACCACAGCGGTCGAAGCCCCCGCACAAGACGCGCCGCCGACACCCGGGAGGCCGCCACCCCCAGGCCCACCATGGCGGTGGCCGCCCCGTACCCCCACCAGCTCTGCACGGCCAGCAGCATGCCCACAAAGGCCGCCACCAGCCCCATCTTGGTGCGGGGGTCCAGCCGGTGCACAAAGGAGTCACCGGGGACGTACTGGCCGAGAGCGAAGCGCATGGCGCCCCAACGCCTGCCGGCCCTGGCCGCTGCCCGGGCGGGCCCTGCTGCCGGTCCGGTCGGCTGGCCCCTCGCCCAGCCTCCACCGGGCGATGGCGGCGGCCGCCTGCTGGGGCGTCAGGGGCTTTCCCTGGATGGGGGCGCCCCGCCGCCGCAGGGCCTGTACCAGCTCCACCGTCTCCGGCACCCGCAGGCCCACCGAGCGCACCAGATCGCCGTGGTCGTAGAACAGGCTGTCCACCGGGCAGTCCGCCACCAGCCGGCCCCGGGACAGCAGCAGGGCCCGCCGGGCCACCCGGGCCACCTCCTCCATGGAGTGGGTGACCAGCACCACCGTGGTGCCCTCCCGGTTGAGCTCCCGGAGCAGCTCCATGAGCTCCTGGCGGCCCCGGGGATCCAGGCCCGCGGTGGGTTCGTCCAGCACCAGAACGGGCGACTCCAGGGCCAGCACGCCGGCCAGGGCGGCTCGACGGCGCTGGCCCCCGGAGAGTTCGAAGGGGGACCGGTTCCCGTACACGTCCGGGTCCAGGCCCACCCGCCGCAGGGCCCGCCGGGCCCGCTCCAGGGCTTCCTGCTCCTGCACGCCCAGGTTGCGGGGCCCGAAGGCCACATCCTGGAGAACCGTCTCCTCGAAGAGCTGGTACTCCGGGTACTGGAACACCAGCCCCACCCGGCGGCGCACCTGGGAGAGGTCCGTGCCCCGCCTGCCCACGTCCATGCCGAACACCCACACCGTACCCGGGGGCGGGCGCAACAGGCCGTTGAGGTGCTGTACCAGGGTGGACTTTCCCGAGCCCGTGGGGCCCAGAAGGGCCACGAACTCCCCTTCCTCGATGGTGAAGCTCACGTCCACCAACGCCGGCGGGTCGGACGGCAGCGCCGTGGGGTAGCGGTAGCTCAGGTGCTGGACCCGGATGGACACAGGGCCTCCACCAGCTCCTGCGGGCTGAGGACGTCCTCGGGCACCGGCACCCCCAGCCGGCGAAGCTCCACGGCCACCTGGGCCGCAGCGGGCAGCTCCAGGCCCCACTCCAGAAGCTGCGGGCCGTGCCGGAAGACCTCCCGGGGGGTGCCCTGCAGCGCCACCCGCCCTTCGTGGAGGACGACCACCCGGTCACACAGGGCCGCCTCGCCCATGCGGTGGGTGATGTACACCACCGCCAGCCCGTGCTGGCGCCGCAGGCTCTGCAGGGTGGCCAGGACCTCCTCCCGCCCCTGGGGATCCAGCATGGAGGTGGGCTCGTCCAGCACCAGGCAGGCCGGCCGCATGGCCAGAACCCCGGCGATGGCCACCCGCTGCTTCTGGCCGCCCGAAAGCTGATGGGGAGGGTGGTGGCGCCAGGGCGTCATGCCCACCCATTCCAGCGCCTGCTCCACCCGCCGGGCGATCTCGGCCGGTTCCAGCCCCAGGTTTTCCGGCCCGAAGGCCACGTCTTCCTCCACGGTAGCCGCCACCAGCTGGTTGTCGGGGTTCTGGAACACCATGCCCACCGTGCGGCGGATGGCCCACAGGCAGCCCTCGTCCCGGGTATCCATCCCGGCCACCACCACCCGCCCTTCCTGGGGCAGCAGAAAGCCGTTCAGGTGGCGGGCCAGGGTGGACTTGCCGGAGCCGTTGGGCCCCACCCATGCCACCATTTCGCCGGGGTACACCTCCAGGTTCACCCCGTCCAGCACCCAGGGAGCAGCGGGCGAAGGCCCGTAGCGGAAGCGCACCCCTTCGATGCGGATGAGCGGCTCGGGCGCGCTCACACCAGCTCGATGATGGACATGGGGGCCCCATCACCCCGCCGGCGGCCCAGCCGCACGATGCGCAGGTAGCCGCCGTTGCGCTGGGCGTAGCGGGGGGCGATCTCCTGGAAGAGCTTGCGCACCGCCTGCTTTTGGGTCAGGACCGCGGCCGCCTGCCGGCGGGCGTGGAGATCACCCCGCTTGCCCAGGGTGATGAGGTGCTCCGTGAGGGGGCGCACCGCCTTGGCCTTGGCCAGGGTGGTGCGCACCCGGCCGTGCAGGATGATGGCCGTGGCCAGGTGGCGGAACAGCCACCGGCGGTGGCTGATGCTGCGGTCCAGCTTGCGGTGTAGCATGCTGCCTCGTCCCCGTCCAGCGGCCTGGCCGCCGCCAGGCCGTCATTCGTCGGGCTTGCGGAAGGAAAGCCCGAGCTCCGCCAGCTTCTCCTTCACTTCCTGCAGGGACTTCTTGCCCAGGTTGCGCACCTTCATCATGTCTTCCTCGGTCTTGCGGATGAGCTCCCCGATGGTGTCGATGCCCGCCCGCTTCAGGCAGTTGTAGGAGCGCACGGACAGGCCCAGGTCCTCGATGGGCCGCTCCAAAAGCCGCTGGCGCTCCAGGTCCTCCGGCGTGCGGCCCGCGGGCACCTGCCCCGCCCCGTCCGTGAGGCGGGTGAACAGGTCCAGGTGCTGCTTCAAGATGGCCGCCGCCTGGGAGACCGCCTCCGCGGGGGTGATGGTTCCGTTGGTCCACACCTCCAGCACCAGCCGGTCGAAGTCGGTGCGCTGCTCCACCCGGGTGTTCTCTACCTGAAAGTCCACCCGCCGCACCGGGTTGAAGATGGAGTCCACGGCGATGACGCCAATGGGCTGATCCGGCTGCTTGTTGCGTTCCGCCGGCACCCAGCCCCGGCCCTTGACGATGGTCATCTCCATGGACAGCCGGCCGTTCTTCTCCAGGGTGCAGATGTACAGGTCCGGGTTGATGATCTCCACCTCGGCCGGCACCTGGATGTGGCGGGCTTCCACCCGTCCCTCCTGGGCCACGTCCAGCCGCGCCACCACGGGACCGTCGCCGTGCAGGCGCACCACCAGGTTCTTCAGGTTCAGGATGATCTCCACCACGTCTTCCCGCACGCCCGGGATGGTGGAGAACTCGTGGAGCACGCCGTCGATGCGCACCGAGGCGATGGCTGCGCCGGGAAGGCTGGAAAGGAGCACCCGCCGCAGGGAGTTGCCCAGGGTGGTGCCGTAGCCCCGCTCCAGCGGCTCCACCACGAACTTTCCGTAGGTATCGTTGGCCTCCACCGTCTGGATGGTGGCCCGCTCCACCTCCACCACTGCAGCCATAGCCGTTCCTCTCCGCCCTCCTGCGCTCCGCCCGAAAGGCCGGGCCCCTCCGCCGGCCGGCCCTCAGCGGGAGTAGTACTCCACCACCAGCTGCTCGTTCACCGGGGCATCCACCTGGTCCCGGCGCGGCAGGCTCAGCACCCGGCCCTCCAGGCGCTCCGGGATCAGCTCCAGCCACGGGGGCACGCCCCGGCCAGCGGTACGGTCCACGTTCTCCCGCAAAAGCGCCACGTCCCGGCTGGTTTCCCGCACCGAGACCACGTCGCCTACCCGCAGCGCGTACGACGGCCTGTCCACCGGCCGCCCGTTCACCGCGAAGTGCCCGTGCACCACCAGCTGGCGGGCCTGCCGCCGGGAAGAGGCGAAGCCCAGCCGGTATACCACGTTGTCCAGCCGCAGCTCCAGCATCTGCAGCAGCGCTTCGCCCGTCTTGCCCTTCCTGCGGCTGGCCTGGTCGAAGTAGCGGCGGAACTGCCGCTCCAGCACCCCGTAGAAGCGCTTCAGACGCTGCTTCTCCCGCAGGTGCATGCCGTATTCCGTCAGCTTTCGCCGGGCCTGGCCGTGCTGGCCGGGTGCATAATTGCGCCGCTCCAGCGCGCACTTATCCGAATAGCAACGGTCACCCTTCAGGAAGAGCTTGATGCCTTCCCGCCGGCACAGCCGGCAGACCGGCCCCGTGTACCTGGCCATGTCGGAAGCCCCTCACCCCTTCTCCCGATCCCGGACGTCCCGGCACGTCCCACCCGAGCCCGCAGCGGTGCCCGCAGGGCCACACCAGGCGGCACGGGTCCTGTGCCCTACACCCGCCGCCGCTTGGGGGGACGGCAGCCGTTATGGGGGATGGGGGTCACGTCCTTGATGGCGGTGATCTCCAGGCCGGCCGCCTGCAGGGAGCGGATGGCCGTCTCCCGGCCGGAGCCCGGCCCCTTCACCCGCACCTCCACCTCTCGGACGCCGTGCTCCATGGCGGTGCGGGCCGCCGCCTCTGCCGCCAGCCCCGCCGCGTAAGGCGTTCCCTTACGGGAACCCTTGAAGCCCACCGTCCCCGCGCTGGCCCACGTGATGACGTTGCCCGCCCGGTCCGTGATGGTGACGATGGTGTTGTTGAAGGTGGACTTGATGTGGGCGATGCCCACCGGGATGTTCTTGCGAGCCCGGTGCCGTACCCGGGCCACCCGGCGCCTTCCCGTGGTCTCCGCCATGCCTGCCCGCACCCCCTACGTCTTCTTCCGCTTGACGCCCACCGTCCGGCGGGGGCCCTTGCGGGTGCGGGCGTTGGTGCGGGTGCGCTGGCCCCGCACGGGAAGCCCCCTCCGGTGGCGGATACCCCGGTAGCAGCCGATGTCGATGAGCCGCCGGATGTTGGCGGCCACCTCCGCCCGCAGCTCGCCTTCCACCTTGTACTCCCGCTCGATAACCTCCCGCAGCCGGGTGATCTCGTCCTCGGTCAGGTCCCGCACCCGGGTGTCGGGATCCACGCCCGTGCGGGCCAAAATGGCCCGGGCGCTGGACCGACCGATGCCGTAGATGTAGGTCAGCGCGATCTCGACCCGCTTATCCCTGGGCAGGTCCACGCCCGCAATGCGCGCCACCAGCGACCACCTCTCCGCCCTGCTGCGCTCCTGCTACCCCTGCCGCTGCTTGTGCTTGGGATTTTCGCAGATGACCATGACCCTCCCGTGACGCCGGATGATGCGGCACTTTTCGCACATGCGCTTCACCGACGGGCGCACCTTCATAGCTTATCCCCGTTCCTCCCGCGATGGAAGGGCCCCGGCCCGGCAGGACTTTGTGACCTCGTGCGGCCGCGTGTTGCGCCGCCCGTGCGCACGGACCCGCCCGGCCCCGGCCGGCGGTCTCAGCGCTTGCGGTAGACGATGCGGCCTCGCGTCAGGTCGTAGGGCGAGAGTTGCACCGTCACCCGGTCTCCGGGCAGGATCCGGATGAAGTTCATCCGCATCTTGCCCGAGATGTGAGCCAGCACCCGGTGCCCGTTTTCCAGCTCCACCCGGAACATGGCGTTGGGCAGGGGTTCGATGACGGTACCCTCCACCTCGAT
>DATCLL010000232.1:0-3389 GCA_036563935.1 Limnochordales bacterium
GGGTGGTGACCGTGGGCCGGGACGTCATCGTGGTGGACCTGTCGGACCCCTGGCCCGCCGGGTCGACGGCCCCCGCAGGCATAGGGCAGCAGGAGGGGGGCAGACTAGGAAGCGGCTGGTTCACACGCCATGCGGGGAAGGGGTCGCAGGAACGTGGCAACGGTCATCGGGGTGTTTCATGACCGCAGCCAGTGCGAGCAGGCGGTTCGTGCCATGCGGGCCAGGGGTTTTGGCAACAACGAGATCTCCGTGGTGGCCCGCCACACCCAGGGGCAGGGCCAGGCCGACCAGGAGGCCGGCGCCGACGTCAGCGAGGGGGTCACCTGGGGAGGAGCCCTGGGCGGCATCGCAGGCCTCCTGGCGGGGGTGGGGGCCCTGGCCCTTCCCGGTGTGGGGCCCATCGTGGCGGCAGGTCCCCTGGCGGCCACCTTGGGGGGTGCGGTGACGGGCGGGGTGGCAGGAGGGCTGCTGGACCTGGGCATCCCGGAGAACCGGGGGCGCTTTTACGAGGAGGAGGTCAAGCGGGGACGGCTCCTGGCGGTGGTGCAGACGGACACCCAGCGCATCGACGAGGCCTCCCAGATCCTGCGAGACCACGGGGCGGCCAACGTGGAATCCCACGTGGGCTCCCAGCGGGCGGCCCGGGTGGCGGGCAACGCCGGGACGGAAAAAGGAACCGCCGGCTCGCCCACGCGCTAGGGATAGACGCCAGCCGGGGGCGCCCGATGGGCGCCCCCGCCGCGCCCGGACGGGCCGGCCGGCGCAGGCAGCCGCTGGCGAGGCCAGGGATACCCCCGGGGCCCGGGTCGCCTTGACGGGGTGGCCGGGAACCCGGACAATGGAAGCGCCATGCCAGGTCCCAGGGGGCTGGAGAGGGGCGCGGGGCCGTGATCCGGGTGGCGGTGGCAGGCGCATCGGGCAAGGTGGGCCGGGAGGTGGCCCGGGCCGTCCTGGAGGAGCCGGACCTGCAGCTGG
The DNA here is from genome assembly GCA_036563935.1 of Limnochordales bacterium. Classification (GTDB taxonomy): domain Bacteria; phylum Bacillota; class Limnochordia; order Limnochordales; family Geochordaceae; genus DATCLL01. Next base: position 976 of record DATCLL010000232.1, read on the forward strand.
TGGGAGGCCTGGGTCGCCGCTCCGCCGGCAAGGACCTGGGCGAGGCCATCGGCGCGGGCAGCCTGGGAATCCCCATCGACCGGGACCTGCGGCGGCTTCTGGCCAGAACCCCGGTGGACGTCCTGGTGGACTTCACCGAGGCCCAGGCGGCCCTGGAACACGCCTTCGGCAGCGTGGAGGCGGGGATCCACCTGGTGGTGGGCACCACCGGCATCAGCCGGGCGGAGCTGGAAGACCTGGACAGCCGCTGCCGGCGCCGGGGCATCGGGGCGGTGGTCTCCCCCAACTTCGCCATCGGGGCCCTGCTGATGATGCGGCTGTGCGCCATCGTGGCCCGCTACATGCCCCGCTGCGAGATCGTGGAGATGCACCACGACACCAAGCTGGACGCCCCCTCCGGCACCTCCCTGCGGACGGCAGCCCTCATCGCCCAGGCCCGGGGGGAAGGGGAGGCCGGCGCCTCCGCCATTCCCGTGCACAGCGTGCGGCTGCCGGGCCTGGTGGCCCACCAGGAGGTCATCTTCGGCCTGGAGGGGCAGACCCTCACCATCCGCCACGACACCACCAGCCGGCGCAGCTTCGTTCCCGGGGTGCTCCTGGCCGTGCGGCGCGTACACCAGCTGCGCGGCGTGCACTCCCTGGAGGAGCTGCTCTTCGACGAAAGCGGTTCGGCGCTGCGGGTGTAGGAGCCGGCAGCCGGGTCGGCGGGGCCATGACCCTGGTACCGCCTGTGGCCAGCCCGCATACTGCTGGCACTGCCGAAGCGGGATGACCTCGGGGCGGGCGAAAGCACGCTCCGGCCGAGGTGGGGTAGCGGGTGCCGGCGGCAAAGCCGCTCGGGCCGGTGGTGGCCGTGGCGGTCCTGGATACCCGGGCGTACTATGCGGCCTGCGGCCTGGCGCGGCGGGGCGCGCAGGTGCGCTGCGTGGGGCTGCTGCCGCCGGGCCGGGAGGGGCCGCGCCTGGAACGGTGGCCCGACCTGGCGCGGGCGGCAGCGGGCGCAGAGGTGGTGGTCGGGCCCCTGGCGGGCGTCTGCGGGCTGAGGTACCACCCTGCCGGCCGGGACGCCGGCGGCGCCGGGCCGGCGGATCTGGCCCCGCTTTTCGCCGGCAGGTCTGCGGCAGCCCTGGTGGTGCTGCAGGCGGCCCCCGAACTGCGCCAGGCTGCCGGGGCGGCGGGCTGGCAGCTGGTGGAGCTGGCCCGGGACGAGGCCTTCTTGCTGCAAAACGCCGCCATCACCGCCGAGGGGGCCCTGCAGCTGGCCATGGGCCGGCTTTCCGTGACGCTGCACCGCAGCCGGGCGGTGGTGGTGGGGCTGGGGCGCTGCGGCCAGGCGCTGGCCGCACGCCTGGCTGCCCTGGGGGCGCACGTGGTCGCGGTGGCCTTCAACGACGTGGAGCAGGCCCGGGCCTGGTGCATGGGCCTGAGCTGGGGATCGCCCCAAAAGCTCCCGGAGCTGGTGCGGGGGGCGCAGGTGGTCTTCAACACCGCCCCCGCGCCCGTTCTCAGCCAAGAGGTGCTGGCGGCCATGCCGGCCCGCTGCCTGGTCATCGACATCGCCTCCGGCGCCGGAGGCACCGACTTCGAGGCCTGCCGGCGGTTGGGGCGGCGGTGCCTGCACGCCCTGGGCCTGCCCGCCCGCACGGCTCCCCGCACCGCCGGGGAGCTGGTGGCGCGGCGGGTGTGGGCCTGGTGGAGGGCCTCCGCCCGCCCGGGGTCAACCCGCCATCTCCTGGGCGACGGGCAGGGGGCGTGAGCCAGGATGAGCGTGGCGTTGGAGCTGGACGAAGCGCTGGCCAGGGAGCTTCGAGGCCGGCGCATCGGGTGGGCGTTGGCCGCCTCCCACTGCTCCTTCGACGAGATCCTGCCCCACATCCACACCCTGGTGGGCCTGGGCGCCACCGTCTATCCCATCCTGTCGGAGCACGCCACGGACACCCGGTTCGGGACCGTGGACCAGTGGGTGCAGCGCCTGGGTGAGGCCACGGGGCAGAAGGTTCTGCGCAGCGTGGTGGAAACCGAACCGCTGGGGCCCTCCCGGCTGCTGGATGCCCTCGTCATCGCGCCCTGCACGGGCAACACCCTGGCCAAGCTGGCCCTGGCCATCACGGACAGCTGCGTGCTCATGGCGGCCAAGGCCACCTTCCGCAACGGCCGTCCCGTGGTGCTGGCTATCTCCACCAACGATGCGCTGGGGGCCAATGCCAAAAACCTGGGCGTGGTGCTGAACATGAAGCACGTCTACATGGTACCCTTCGGTCAGGACAACCCCGAGGCGAAGCCCACCTCCATGGTGGCGGACTTCGAGCTCATCGTTCCGGCGGTGGCCTACGCCTTGCAGGGGCGCCAGATCCAGCCCATGATCATCCAGCGGGGTTACCGCAGCGTGCGCTGAAGCGTCGCAGGCTCAGCAA
>DATCLL010000233.1:0-2090 GCA_036563935.1 Limnochordales bacterium
CCACTACCTTGGTCAGGGTGGAGCAGGCGCCCAGGGGAAAACCCACGGCGCAGACCACCCGCACGGCGCTGCCCGTCAGCCACTCCGCCGCCTGGCGCACGTGGACGGGGTGGACGCACACCCCCGCGAAGCCCCACTCCAGGGCCTGCCGGCAAGCCCGCTCCACATCCCGGGCCGTGGCGTCCGGCTGGAGGACGGCCTGCTCGATGGCCGACGCCAGCTCAGCCTGCAGCACGGGCTCCCGCCCCCCGTTCCACCGCCCGGCCCCGCACCATGAAGCGATACAACCCTACCAGGGTGCACGCCGCCCCGGCCAGAGCCACCCCGCTGGGCACCTCCCCCAGCAACAAGAAGGCCAGCAGCGTCGCCCCTACCGGCTCCCCCAGCACCGCTGTGGCCACCGTCGTCGCCCCCAGGCGGGCGATGACCGCGTGAAAGGCCGAGTGGCCCAGCAGCGTGGGCACCGCGGCCATCCCAAGCCCTACCGCCAGCTCCCGGACGGGCCACCCGAACAGGGGCAGGCCCATCCCGGCGGCGGCGGACGCCGCGGCCAGCGCGCCGGTGCTGTAGACCACGCTCAAGTACGGGGCCACGGCCACCCACCGGCGCACGTGCTGGCCGCAGAGCAGGTAGACGCTGGCCAACGCGGCAGCGGCCAGCGCGAGGAGGTCGCCCGCCAGGCTGCCGGTGGCCGGCCCCGAGCCGCCCGTGGCCGCCACCTGCCCCAGGGCCAGGCCCCCGACCCCCAACCCGCAGACCGCCAGGGCGCCCAGCTGGCCCGGCTGCAGGCGCTGCCCCCACAGCAGCCGGCTGGCGGCCATGACGAACAGAGGCTGGGTGGCCACCAGCACGGTAGCGTGGAGCACGGTGGTCATGCCCAGGGAGGCAAACCAGACGGTCCAGTGGGCCGCCAGGCTGACCCCGGCAACGGCGGCGATGGCCACCCACCCCGCAGGCTGTCTGGGAAAGCCGTAGCGGCGCAGTTGCCACCCGGCCAGCGGCCACAGGCACAGGGCAGCGAAGAGCAGGCGGTAGAAGGCCAGTATCGCCGGCGGCAGGTGGGACCAGCGTACCCAGAGCGCGGCCGACGAAACGGCAGCCACCCCCAGCGCCAGGATGGCGTGGGGGTGGACAGTGACGCCCCGCATGCCCCCGGCCGGGCCGGCCCTCAAGCCCCGGGCTCCCGCTCCACACGGGCAGCGGGTGAAAAGCCCCCGGCCGGGTCGATCCCGCCCCCCGGCAGCACCAGGGAGACGGCGATGCGCTCCGGGGCGACGTGCTCCCGGACCGCGGCGTCAACCTCCTCTCGGGTGATGGAGGTGAGGGCCTCCAGGTAGTCGCCCGGCCAGGCGCCCTGGAAGTGAAGGGTTACCAGGGAGTTGGCCACCCACTCCGGGTGGTCCAGGGAGGCGATGAACTCGCCCAGCTCCCGTCGCCGCAGCCGCTCGAAGTCCTCCCCGCCGATGCCCTCGTCGGCCAGCCGGCTCAGGATCTCCCGCAGGCGCTGCTCCACCTCGTCGGGGCGATCCGTCTCGCCGCCCACCAGCGTGTGGGCGTAGCGGGTGTCGATGAGGTAGCGGGCCGAGAAGCCGTCGTCGATGAGCCCCGCCTCGTACATCTCCCGGAAGTGGTCGGAGGCCGTCCCGAAGGCCGCCTGCAGGGCCAGGTTGATGGCCACGGAGCGGCGCACCAGTTCCTGGCCGCTGCGCACCGCCGGCACGTCCTTGATGCCCAGCAAAAGCCGCGGGCGGGAGACGGCCAGGCAGCGCTCCACCCGGGCCTGACGGGCCGGCACGGGCTCCTCCGGGTACAGGCGCTGGACGACGGCTCCGTCAGGGGCCGGGCCGTGGCGGGCCAGGGCCTGTCGGGCTTCGGCCAGGGCCCGCTCGGGGTCGACCCCGCCGACGATGGCCAGGACGGCGTTGTCCGGCCGGTAGAAGCTGCGGTGGCACAGGTACAGGGTGTCCACCTCGATGCGGCGGATGGAGTCCACGGTGCCCCCGATCTCCAGGCGGACCGGATGCACGTGATAGAGGGCCTGCATCAGCTGCACGAAGAGGTTGCGCCCGGGGTCGTCCTCGTACATACGC
>DATCLL010000234.1:0-1565 GCA_036563935.1 Limnochordales bacterium
CCGGCCTGTCAACGACGCCCGCTACCACCTCCGGAAGGCCGCACGGCCTACAGGGCAGTGCGGCCCGTGCTCCATGAAGGCCCGCACCACGGCTGCCTCCTCGGCCAGCCCTACCAGCCGTCCCTGCCCGTCCGTCAGCAGCAGCAGGTGGTAACGACCCGGGACCCAGTAGGCCGTCACCTCCTTCAGTGTGGCCTGGGCCGGGGCAGCCAGCGCGCGCACCTCGCGGACCGCGGAGGGCGACCCCTCGCTCAAACGGTGCAAATAGCGCGCCCACAGCCCGCCCAGCCGTCGCCTTTCCTGCTCGGAGGCGTAGGCCACGAAGCCGCCCATCACCGCCGCCCACAGGCCGCCGCCCACGAAGAGGTAGCTGGCGGCTCCTGCCACGGCCATGAACGTCCCCGCCCACCGCCCCAGGTGCACCACAGCGCGGCTGGCCCGGTGGAACCCCATGCGGGGAACGAGCAGCGCCCGCACCACGCGTCCCCCGTCCAGGGGAAAGGCGGGCAGCAAGTTGAACAGGGCGAGGGCCAGCTGATCCGCCGTCCAGCGCTCCACCGGCCAGGCTGCCACCGCGGGAACCTGAAGCGCCAGCAGGGCCATCCCCATCGCGGCCAGAAGCCCGTTGGCCGCCGGGCCGGCCAGGGCCACGCCCACCTCCCGGGCCGGCTGCACCATGGCAGGCTCGTCCAGGTGGGCCACCCCGCCGAAGGGCAACAGTTCTACCTCGTACACCCGGATGCCCAGCCGGCGGGCCCAGGCCGCGTGGGCCAGCTCGTGCACCAGGATGGAGGCAAATAGCACCAGCCCGCGGCCCGCCTGCTGAACCGCCGCGAGGCCCACCACCAGGGCCACCACCGACAGGTGGATGCGCACGGGCATACCCCACAGGCGGATGACCGGCACCCGGCCGGGTTCACCCCCATGCCGCGCAGCCCTTCGCTGTAATGGTATGTGCCCCCGCCTGCCGTCTGCCAGGCCGCGTCGGCGGTCCGCCGCCGGTCGCCCGTGCGGTCCGGCGGTCGGCCGGGGGGCTGCCGCGGTCAGCCATGGCGGCGCATGGCGACATTGAGGAGAAGCCCCACGCCGGCCAGGGTGGCCACCAGGCTGGTGCCGCCGTAGCTCACCAGAGGCAGCGGTATGCCCATGACGGGCAGAAGGCCCAGCGTCATTCCCACGTTGATGACCACGTGGAAGGCCAGCCACACCACGACACCCGCCGCCAGCAGGCTGCCCGACCGGTCCCGGGCCAGCTGGGCCACCTGAAGGCCCCGCCGGATGACGACGTAGAAGGCCGCCAGGGCGGCTCCGGCCCCCAGGAAACCCAGCTCCTCCGCGACGGCCGAGAAGATGAAGTCGGTGTGGCGGGCCGGCAAGAAGGCCAGCTGGGTCTGCGGCCCCGCAAACAGGCCCCGGCCAAACAGCTGCCCCGATCCCACCGCGATAACGGACTGCACCACGTTCCACCCGGCACCCCGGTTGTAGGCGTGGGGGTCCACGAAGACCAGCAGCCGCTGCAACTGGTGCGGCTTGAAGACCTGGGCCCAGCCAAGCCAGGTCACGGC
>DATCLL010000235.1:0-2250 GCA_036563935.1 Limnochordales bacterium
CTGTGCTATGGTGGTGGTGCCATCGGCGGGGCGTGGCGCAGTTTGGCTAGCGCGCTACCTTGGGGTGGTAGAGGTCGCCCGTTCAAATCGGGTCGCCCCGACCATTTGGCGAAGCCCGCCACGACGGGGTCGTGGGCGGGCGCTTTTCCTTTGCAGGGCTTTCTGCCCGGCGTACCCGCAGCCCCGGCGCAACGGCCGCCCCGCTGCCTTACGCCCCGGCGGCCTGCCCTTGCGTGGGCACGGCAGCCTGCTCCCCGGGCGCCTCGTGCAGCCCGAAGGCCGCGTGGACGGCCCGCACCGCCTCATGCAGCCGTGCCTCGTCGATCAAGCAGGAGATCTTGATCTCGCTGGTGGAGATGGCCTGGATGTTGATCTGGCGCTCCGCCAGGGCCCCGAACATGCGGGCCGCGACCCCGGGGTTGCTCACCATGCCGGCGCCCACGATGGACACCTTGGCCACCGTGTCGTCGTAGCGCACCTCCTGGGTGCCCAGCTCGGAGGCCACCCGGCGGGTGATCTCCAACGTCAGCGGCAGGTCCGTACGGGAGACGGTGAACAGCAGGTCGGTGGTCTGTTGCTGCTTGGCCGTCTGCACGATCATGTCCACGTTGATGCCCTGCTCGGCCAGGGCCGAAAAGAGCCGGTATGCCACCCCCGGCCGGTCCGGCACGTCCAGGATGACCACCTTGGCGACGTTGGCGTCGTGGGTCACGCCGGTGACCACCATGGCCTTTTCCAGGCTGCTTGTGGGTACCACGCGGGTCCCCTCCCGGTGATGGAAGCTGGAGCGCACGTGAATGACCACCCCGTACTGGGCCGCGATCTCCACAGACCGCGGCTGCAGCACCACCGCCCCCAGGCTGGCCATCTCCAGCATCTCCGCGTGGGAGATGGTGGGGAGCAGCCGGGCCTGGGGCACCACCCTCGGGTCGGCGGTGAAAACCCCGTCCACGTCGGTATAGATCTCGCACTCATCGGCGCCCAGCGCGGCGGCCAGCGCCACCGCCGTGGTGTCCGAGCCGCCCCGGCCCAGGGTGGTGATGTCGAAATCCTCGGTAACCCCCTGGAACCCCGCCACCACCACCACCCGCCCCCGGTCCAGCTCCTGGCGCAGCCGCTCCGTGGAAATACGCTGGATGCGGGCCCGGGTGAACATGCCGTCCGTCTGGATCCCCACCTGGGCTCCCGTCAGGGAGATGGCGGGAACCCCCAGGTCGTTGAGGGCCATGGCCACCAGGGCGATGGAAATCTGCTCCCCCGTGGACAAAAGCATGTCCAGCTCCCGGCGAGGCGGTCGGGGGCTCACCGCCCGGGCCAGCTCCAGCAGCTCGTCGGTGGTGTGGCCCATGGCGGAGACCACGGCCACCACCCGGTGGCCCGCCCGGTAGGTGGAGGCGATGCGCTCGGCCACCCGGCGGATGCGTTCCGCGGTGGCCACGGAGGTTCCGCCGAACTTCTGCACGTACAATGCCATGAACCCTGCACCTGCCCTGCCACTGCCGTCAGGAGGTCTGGTCCACCTGCTCTGCCTGCGCCACCGGCTCCTTTCGAGCCCGCACCCGCACACCCTCCTCGGCCACGTCCAGCACCCACACCCGGCTTTCCAGCCCGTGCTGCCCGAAGGCCTGCTGCATGGCGGCGCCCACCCGGGGGGCGTGCCACGGAGGGCACAGGGCCAGCACCGACGGGCCTGCGCCGCTCAGGCAGGCCCCGTACGCTCCCTCGGCCATGGCCGCCTCCATGGCCTGGCCGGCTCCGGGCACCAGCCCCAGGCGGGCCGGCTGGTGCAACCGGTCCTCCATGGCCCACCGCAGAAGCTCCCAGCGACCCATGGTGAGACAGGCCGTCACCAGGGCCGCCCCGGACAGCTCAAAGACGGCCTCCTGCAGCGACACCCGGGAGGGCAGCACCTGGCGGGCCTGCTCCGTGAACAGCTGCACCCGTGGGAGCACCACCACCCCTGCCACCTCGCCCCGGGGCACGGCCAGACGCACGGCCAGTACCCGGTCGCCCCGGCGGGCCGCCACGGTCCACCCGCCCAGGGCGCATGCCGCCGCGTTGTCGGGGTGCCCTTCCAGCTCGGCCGCCATCTCCAGCAGACGGTCGTACCCCAGGGGATGGCCGAACAGGGCATCGGCCCCCCAGAGCCCGGCCACCGCCGCCGCCGCGCTGGAGCCCAGACCGGAGGCGGGCGGCACCTCCGCCGACGCCTCCACCTCGACGCCCCACCCGTCCGCCCCTTCCAGGCCC
>DATCLL010000236.1:0-11306 GCA_036563935.1 Limnochordales bacterium
GCCCCGCACCGGGCGCAAGCCCTCCAGCTGGCGGCTGGGAACGTCGCTGCGCTCCACCACGCAGGCGGGCTCCAGCCGCTCCAGCAACAGCTCCAGCCACAGGCGCCGGCGAACCTCCATTCCCAGGGTGAGGAACTGCACCACCACCACGTCGCCGAACCGATCCACGATGAGCCCCGGCAGCCGGTCTCCCTCGGAGAAGACCACCCGTACCGCCTGCTGCTGCGGGTAAAAACGCCGCCGCCACGCCAGCGCCTCGTCCAGCCGCCGGGCGAAAAACTCCCGGTCCACGTCCTCGTCGTGACGGGTCAGCAGGCGAACGGTGATGGTGGAGGCGGGGTTGTAGTACCCCCGGCCCACCAGCCGGCCCGAGGCCGTCACCACGTCCACGATCTCCCCCGGCTCGGGCTCGCCCTCCACCGCCTCGATCTGTCCCCGGTACACCCACAGGTGGCCGTGGAGCAGCCGCCCTTCCCCTCCCCGCCGCAGCACGGCACGCGCCAAGGTGTGACCCTCCCGCAGACGGCGGTGTGACCCTCGCTACGCGGACAGCAGCGCGTCGGTGAGTTCACCCAGGTCGGCGAAGACGAAGTCGGGGCGGTAGGGGCTCCGCTCCAGGTCCTGGCGGGTGGCCACCCCGCTGAGCACCAGCGCTCCCCGCAGCCCCAGCTGGGCCGCGGCGCGCATGTCGGTGTCCAGGCGGTCGCCCACCACCACCACCTGCCGGCGGGACTCCGGCTGGGTGGCCTGCAGCCGTTCCAGGGCCATCTCCATGATTTCCGGATAGGGTTTGCCCACCACCGTGGGGGATACCCCGCTGCACGCGGCGATGGCGGCCAGCAGCGAGCCGCACCCGGGCCGCAGGCGCCCGCCCTCGGCGGGCAGGCTGGGGTCCGGGTTGGTGCCTACGAAGGCAGCGCCGCCCCGCACCGCCAGGCAGGCAGCGTACAGCTTGCGGTACGTGAACTGGCCGTCCAGGCCCACCACCACGGCCTGCACGGCAGGCATGGCCAGGGGATCGGCGTCGGCCAGGTACGAGACGCCGTGCTCCTGCAGCGCCTGCAGCAGCCCGTCCTCCCCGATGGCCAGCACCGGCCCCCGCATGCCCCGCTGGGCGAGCCAGCGCGCTGCCGCCAGCGCCGACGTGATCACCTGCTCCCGCCGCACCGCGATGCCCCAGCCGGCCAGGCGGGACACATACTGCTCCACGGTGGCGGTGGAGTTGTTGGTGAGCACCACCAGAGGCTCGTTGCGGCCCTGCACGGCCTGGAAGAACCGCCGCGCCCCGGGCAGGAGCTCCTGGCCGCGGTAGACGACGCCGTCCAGATCCACGATCCACCGGTACACCGCACGCATCCCTTGCCTTCCCGCCCATCCTTCGGTGCGACCGGCCCCCTCCCTTCGGGGCCTGCCCAGGAGCTTGAGCCGCTGGCCCCAGCTTCGGCGCTACGTCCCCGGGCACCGCAAGGAGCGGGCCTGCCGCCGCCGAAGGTTGCGCCTCCAGAATGCGGCATCCCCTCCAAGGCTGCCCTCGGGGGAGGCGCGGGTATCCGTGACCGGACGGCAGCGCACCGGTGGCCGTGCGGCGGCGTGGGGCACGCCGCACCGGGCGGCATGCAGAAGGGCTCTGACAGCGGCGGCGCTGGGAGCGTGCCTGTGGGCGGCAGCATGGCTGCTGGCGGGCAACCTGGCTGCAGCCGCCCTTGGGCCGGAAGCCCTGGACGAGCAGGTGTGGCGGGTGCCCCTGGCTCCGGGGGTGGACCTGGTGGCGGTGCGCCGGCTGGACGGGGACGGGTGGCTGGACCTCTTCGCCCTCCGGGTGGACCTGTCGGTGCCCGGGGTGGAGCTGGCCACCCTCACCGCCCCTACCCTGACCCGCAGAGAACCCACCAGCGAGCTGGCCCGGCGGGAAGGGGCCATCGCCGCCGTCAACGGCGACTTCTTCTACCTGGGCGCGGGGGACGCGCCCGTGGGGCTGGTGGTCAAGGACGGCCTGCTCTGGAAAGGGCCCGACCCGGCCGGCCGGCCAAGCCTGGTGGTGATGCAGACGGCGGGCGGGCCGGTGGCCCGCATCGGCAGCTGGAAGCTGGTGGCCCAGTTGGTAGCCGCCGACGGCAGCCGCATCCCGGTGGACGGCTACAACGAGCCGGCCCTGCGTCCCGGGCAGGTGGCTGCCTTCGACAGCCGCTGGGGCAGCGCCCCGCTGCCTGCTACCCGCCAGCGCCCCCAGGAGCTGGCCTACGCCCGTCTGGTCAGCCTCCGGGAGGGCTCCGAGCCGACGGCCTGGGAGGTGAGGCAGTCCGGCCAGGGGGCCACCGGGCCGCCGGGGCCCGGCGAACTGGTCCTCCTGGGCTGGCGGGAGGGGGCCCGGCGGCTTCTGGAGGCGGTGGGACGTGTCCCCCGCTGGCGGCTGGAGTGGCGATTGGAGCCCCTGTCCGACCTGGGAGCGGCGGGTTCCATCCGGATGGCCATCTCCGGAGGAGGCTGGCTGGTGCGGGCCGGCCAGGTGGTAAGTCTGCCCGCACCCCCGGAACGGGCCCGGGCCCCAGGCTCCCCGGAGAGCCTGGAGCCCCGCACCGCTGCGGGGGTGGACAGTTCCGGCAAGGTGCTGTGGCTGGCCGTTGCCGACGGCCGGCGGCCCACCAGCCGGGGCCTCACCGCCGAGCAGCTGGCCCGCTGGATGGTGCGGCTGGGTGCCTGGGAGGCCCTGTACCTGGACGGCGGGGGCTCCGCCACCCTGGTGGCGGACCTGGCGGGGGAAGGGCCGGTGGTGGTGAACCGGCCCTCCTCAGGGGCGGAGCGCCCCGTGCCGGTGGCGGTGGGAGTTCACTACAGGCCGCCCGGACGGGCAGCCGCCTCGGCAGCCCCCGACGCCGCCACGGGCGGCTCAGGCCCGTTCGTGGTGCGGCCAGCGTACGGGCTGCTGGCCCCCGACCCCGACCGCTACGCCCTGCCGTTTCCCGGCGTGGTGACCGCCGCGGGGGTACCCACGGAGCTGGTGGCTGTCCCGGCGGAGCCGGCCTCGCAGCTGGTCTGGTCCGTGGAGCCGCCGGACCTGGGCTACTTTGCCGCACCGGGGCTGTTCGTGGGCCTGCGGGAGGGAGAAGGCCGCATCGTGGCGGCCCGGGCCGCCTCGCTGCCGACGGCCTGGCAATCTGCGGTGCGGCGCCGCTTCGCCGCCGGCCAGGAGGCCGCCGACCCCCTGGCCCCCGCCTTGCAGGGCCCAGGGAACCTGCCCGTCATGGCGGCCAGCGTTCCCGTCCGGGTCATCGGACGGCCCACCTCCCTGGAGGTGGAGATGCTGCCCGTGCCGGCCCAGCCGCCGGGCCGCTGGCAGCTTCGGGCGTGGGTGCGGGACGAGAAGGGAAGCCGCGCTCCCCTGGACCCCACGAAGGTGACCTTCTGGAGCGAAGGCCCCGTGCAGGCCCGCACCGAGGGCCGCACCCTCTACCTGCAGGCTGCCGCACCGTCTCCCGACCGGGCTGGCGCAGCCTACCTGCAGGCCCGCTACCTCCACCTGCAGGCGCTGCTGCCCCTGCCCGGGCCCGGCGGCCCGGTGGAAGACCCGGGGGCGGTTGCCTGGCCGGGCCCGCAGGCGGCCCCGCCCCGCTATCAGGAAACGGGCACTGGCTCCGCTCCCGCCGCCACCCCGGCCCCTTCCGGCGCTGCTGCTGCCCCTTCGCCGGCAGCCGGCGGGGCCGGCCCGACAGTTCTCCTCCTGGCAGGGCAGGGTGCAGGCAGCCCCGCAGCGGCGGGCAGCTCATGGGAACTGTGGCTCGCCCCCTTCGGCAGGCCGCCTCGGGACCTCAAACCCGGGGAGCTGGCCCTGGTGTGGGTCAACGGGCAGCCGCCCCAGGGCCTTGGCCCTGCCCCGAACGCCGGGCAGGCCCGCTCGGCCCGCGGGCCCGACGGCAGCCGGGTGCTGGTGGTGGATCCTGCCGCCCGCCCGTGGGGGTGGCTTGCCCGGGAGATGGAGCAGGCCGCACAGGAGGGGGTGCGCCGCCTGGTGGTGGCCAGCCCGGCCCCGCCCGGGCGCTGGCCGCTGCCCCGGGAGGCGGAGCTGGTACAGGCCTGGCTGGCCAGCCTGACCCCTGCGGCCGAGGTGGTCTGGGTGTATCCCGACCCCGAAGCTGCCGAGGTCCGCCAGCAGGCGGTGCAGGGGGTGCTCCACCTGGCCCTGCCCCTGGCCAAGGGGCTCAGTGCGGCACCCGCCCTGCCGGGCCTGGGATCTGAGCCCGCTACGCCCGCGTGGCGGCTGGTTTTGGGGCACGGCCCCGCCCGCCTGGAAGCTGTAGCTATGCCCCTGGCTGGCGGCGGTGCGGGCCCGGCCGGCTAGGCTCCCATCCCCACCCACTCTTCGCCGTCTTCGAACCGCTCTTTCTTCCAGATGGGCACCCGGGCTTTGATGGCCTCCACCGCCTCCCGCAGGCAGGCAAAGGCCTCGGCCCGGTGGGGGCAGCTCACGGCCACCACCAGGCTCACCTCCCCCGGCTGCAGCCGGCCCATGCGGTGGGCCAGGACCATGCGGCAGCCGGGGTAGCGCTCCGATGCCTCCTGGCCGATGCGGGCCATCTCGGCCACGGCCATCTCCTCGTACGCTTCGTACAGGATGCTCACGGTGCGCCGGGTGCCCGTCACCTGGCGCACGGTGCCCACGAAGACGGCCACGGCGCCCGCCTCCGGGCCTGAGACGGCCTGTACCCACGGCTCCACCGACAGCGGTTCGCGGGTCAGCACCACCTGCACCGGCTCCACCAGAGGGGACGGCGGGTGAGCGCCGTTGCCGCCGGCCACGGGGGGAATGAAGGCCACCTCGTCCCCCTCCTGCAGCACCGTCTCCCAGTCCGCGTACGAGCGGTTCACCGCCACCCGCACCGCCTGGCGCAGCAGCTCGTCCTCCCCCAGGGGCGCCGGCAGGTTCCGCCACGCCTCCCGGGCCGTGGAGCCGGCGGGCAGGTGAAGCACCACTTCCCGGGCGCCTGCCCGCTCCGCCAGGACGGCGAAGAGCAGGACACGCACCGTCACGCCCATCCCCCGCTCCCGCCCGAATCCCGCCACCTCATGCCGCCGCCAGGCCTCCTGCCCAGGGGGCGGCCACCTCCACCACCTGGCCCCGGCGGTCCGGCACCCGCAGCCGCTGGCCCGACAGCCCTGCCAGGAACAGCCGCCGCGTCAGCTCCACGTCCTCCCGGCAGTACGCCACCACGTCCTGCAGCCGGCCTTCCCGGAACCACTGCACCGCCTGCAGGCCCCCCGCGGTCTTGGCCGCTCCCAGGGTGGCCCGAGCCAGCCCGTCCAGGCCCGGTCGGAAGCCCAGCACCCGCTCCAGCTCGAACTGCAGATCCAGGGTCGGAACCCCGTACAGCTCGTCCGCCTCCTCGGAGTAGCCGGCCAGCACCTCGTAATCGAACCGCAGCAGGTTGAACCCCACCACCAGGGGGGCCTGCCGGAGCCGGCGGATGAGGGCCAGCGCGTCCTTCTCCAGGTACTCCCGGAACCCTCCGTCGGCCTCGCTGAAGGTGACCGCCGCGGCCAACCCCAGCCGGTCCAGGTGGTGGCGGCCGCCCACCTCCTGGAACAGCCGCTGGGTCTCCAGGTCGAAGTACACCACCCCCGGCCCCAGCTCGGCCCCCAGCCACCCGGGGCGGCTGGCCCGCTCCCGCAGCACCCGCATCTGGTCGGGCGGCAGCTCCCTCTCCAGGGCCATGAGGGCAGCCTCGATGTGCTTGCACGTGCCCAGGCCCTTGGTTTCGAAGTCCACGCAGTCGCAGCGGTGAACGGCTCCCCAGGCGAAGCGCAGCTTGACCAGGTGGGAGCGGCCGGAAGCACCCCACACCTCGTACCGCCCCCGGGCAGGGCTGCCGCTGGTGCGCCGGCACTGCAGCCCCTCCTCGATGGCCCGGCGGCGCCGTGCCGCAACCTCATCCCGCACGTTACGCACCACAGCCCCTCGCTCCCGTCCGGGCCCCGGCCGGCTACCGGCCCCATGCCACCTCGGCCAGCCGCCGCTCCAGCACCTTGCCGGGGCCGAAGCCCCGCAGGCCCAGGTAGTGCTCGGCACACTGCCACAGGGCCTCTTCCGGAACCAGGCCCACGATCTCGCTCCCCGTCACCCGCGCGCCGAAGCGCTCGGCCTCTTCCTTCACCCGTTCCAGCACGCGGTGCAGGGGCGTGGTGCGGTAGTCCAGGAGGTTCACCGACACCTGGGTGTGTCCGGAGGACAGCTTGACCCCGATGGCCCGCACCCCCGGCAGTCCCCCGCCGGACTCCCGCACGCGCCGGGCCACGGCCCGGGCCACCTCCAGGTCGGGGGTGTCCAGGTCCACGTTGTAGGCGATGAGGGGCGGGCGCACCCCCACCGCGGTGGCGCCGGCCGTCGGGTGCACCCGGGGCGGGCCGAAGTCGGGCCACCGCGCAGGGTTCTCCTGCATGGCCCGGGGCAGGCCCTCGAAGTTGCCCCGGCGCACGAAGCTCAGTTCCCGCCGCTCGGGGGAGCTGGCCGCCTCCCCGTACAGGAAGACCGGAACGCCCAGTTCCCGCCAGATGCGCTCCCCCAGCGCCCGGGCGATGGGTACCAGCTCCGCGAGGGTGATGCCCCGCAGGGGCACCAGCGGAACCACGTCGGCTGCCCCGATGCGGGGGTGGCTGCCCCGGTGCTCGCGCAGGTCGATGCGGCGGACGGCTTCGGCCACGCCCAGGAACGCTGCCCGGGCCACGGCCTGGGGCTCGCCGGCAAAGGTGATGACGCAGCGGTGGTAGTCCGGATCCCAGTGGGTGTCCAGCACGGCCACCCCCTCCACGGAGGCGATGGCCTGCTCCAGGGCGCGCACCACCTCCAGGCGGCGCCCCTCGCTGAAGTTGGGCACGCACTCCACCAGCACCGGACCCATCCCTGCTCACCCCCCGGAAGCTGGCCGGGACGACCGAGCCGGCCCCTGTTGGGGTCCGTCCAGCTCCCGCAGTGCTTTTTGCGCCCACAGGCGGATCTCCTCGGTCACGCCCAGCGAGTCCAGCTCGCCGGGCCCCGCCCAGACGGCCTGCTCGGCCTCAGGCCCGAGCTGCACCGGTGGGCATCCCGGCCCAGTCCACGCCCGCAGACGGGCAAAGTAGACGATGTCCACGTGCTCCAGGCCCGGGCCGGCAGGACGCACCTGCAGGCCTCGGGGCAGCACCAGCTGCCGGGGCGACGCCACGGGAAGCCCCCGCTCCCCCACCAGCTCCACCGCCAGCCCCGTCTCCTCGTAGACCTCCCGCACCGCGGCTTCGTCGGGCAGCTCATGGGGCTTCAGGTGCCCGCCCGGCGGCAGCCACTTGCCATAGCGGCGGTGGTTGAGCAGCAGGACCTTGCCGCCGCAAACGACAAATACAGCCGTGGTATAACTGCGACGGACGGGCGCAGGAGCGGGCTGCGCCGCAGACGGCACCGACCGGCGCCCCCCTTCCGCAGATGGGGTGACACGGGTGAATTCGGGAGCGCTCATCGTCCTCCTCATGTGGGCCGTGGTGGTGGGAGCCGTGCTGTGGGCCGTGGCAGCCGGGCGGCGTGCGGCCCGGGAGGTAGGATACCGCAACCGGGCCCGGCTGGTGGACCTGCCGGCAAGGCCGCCCCGTCCGCCTGTGGCTGCTGCCGCGCCGGCGGCCCAGGCCGCGAGTGCAGGCCCGGCTGCGGCGCCCAGCGGTGCGGCGGCCCGCCGTGCCCGACCGGCCCCCGAGGCCCCGGCAGCCCAGGGTGCCCAGGAGGCCGCCTCCACGGCCCGGGCTTCCTCCGCCGAGGGATAGGTCGCCGGCCGCCGGCGTGCAGCCGCCGCCCGGCAGGGTGTGGGGCGGTGGCTGCACGCCGCCCCTCAGGAGTGCAGGGCGGTGCCCAGGACCTCGGCGAAGCGGAGGTTCTGGGCGGCGGTGCCCACCGTCACCCGCAGCCAGTCCGGGTAGCCCCAGAAGTGCCCGGGCCGGACCAGCACCCCCTCCCGGGCCAGCCGGGGCACCAGTTCCTGCGAGGGGACGCCCGTGCGCACCCAGAGGAAGTTGGCCTGGCTGGGCAGGTACTCAAGCCCCATGGCCCCCAGCAGGCCGTACAGCTGGTGGCGGCCCTGCTGCACCATCTCCCGGGAGCGGCGGACGTGGGCCTCGTCGGAAAGGGCTGCCAGCGCGGCCGCCTCGGCCAGGCGGTTGGTGGCGAACACCTCCCGCACCCGCCACATGGCCTGCGCCACGGGGGCCGGAGCCAGCGCGTAGCCCACCCGGAGCCCGGCCAGCCCGTAGATCTTGGAGAAGGTGCGCAACACCACCACCGGCGCGCCCTGGCGCACCAGCTCCGGGCCCACTTCCTGGGCGGAGGGGTCCTCGGCGAACTCCACGTACGCCTCGTCCAGCACCAGCACCCGCTCGTCGGGCAGCCGGTCCACCAGCCGAAACAGCCGGTCCCGGGAAAGGAGAAGCCCGGTGGGGTTATTGGGGTTGCACAGGAAGGCCACCCGGGCCCCCTGGTGAAGGGCAGCCAGCAGCGCCTCCTCGTCGATCTCCCAACCCGCCATGGGCACCGACTGCACCCGAGCCCGGCGAACCCGGGCGGCGATGGCGTAGGAGCTGAAGCTCACCCGGGGCACCGCCACCGCCTCTCCCGGCGCGACCAGCGCGTCGGCCAGCAGGGAGATGAGGTTGTCGGCGCCGTTTCCCACCACGATTTGCGAGGCCGCCACGCCCAGCCGCGCCGCCAGGGCCTCCCGCAGGGCCCGGCAGGCGCTGTCCGGGTAGCGGTGGGCCTCCCACGCGGCCCGCTGCAGGGCCTCCACCGCCAGGGGCGACGGCCCCAGGGGGTTTTCGTTGGCGGAAAGCTTCACCACCTCGGAAGGCGGAGGGCCGGCGGCCACGTCCGAGGGCGCCAGGCCCGGAACGTACACGGGGATGTCCTCCAGGTCTTCCCGCACCGGCACCCTGCGGGGCCGGCCACGCACGGTCTCGGCCAACGGGCCGCTCGCCCCCTTCCCGCTGGCCGGCTGGCCAGCGCCACCGAACAGCCCGCCAGTTCGACGCGGCGCACCCGCCTCCTGCGAGGCATGCCCCATGGCCCGCACCGGCAGGGTACGCTACGATGAAGGGGAAAGCGGGTGGGCCGGTTGGCGGAGCTGGGCGGCTTGTCGGGCGGCTTCTCGGTGGCAGGGCTTTCCGTGGAGCAGTACCTGCGGCTTCTGGCGGGGGCGGATCCCGTGCCGGGGGGCGGCTGCGCCGCCGCCGTCGCCGGCGCCCAGGGCGCCGCCCTGGTGGCCATGGTGGCCCGGCTGGCACACCGCCGGGCCGACCAGGAGGCCTGGGCAGCCCGGCTGGAGCAGGCCGTTCAGGCGGCCGAGGAACGGTGCCGGCGCCTGCGGGCGCTGGCCGACGAGGACGCCGAGGCGTACCACCAGGTCATGCGCGCCTACCGCCTGCCCCGAACCACCGACCGGGAGAGGGAGGTGCGCGGCGAGGCCGTCCGCCAGGCCCTGGCACGGGCTGCGGAGGTGCCGCTGAACGTGGCCGAAACGGCGGTGCAGGCCCTGGAGGTGCTGGTGGAGCTGTTGCCGGCGGTTCCGTCTTCCGCCCTGCCCGACGCTGCGGTGGCCGGCTGGCTTCTGCGGGCTTGCGTGGAGGGCTGCGCGGTGAACGTGCGGGCCAACTGGCAGGCCATGCGCAAGGCACCCGGGGAGGGGCCGCACCAGCTGGAGGCCCTGCTGGGCCGCAGCCGCAGGTTGTTCGACGAGCTGCGCAGCCACCTGGGCGCGCTGGCCAACGGGGGCGTGCTGCCGGCGGGCGTGTGACCGGGACCGCCCCGGCGGAACAGCAGTCCAGCGGCAGAGCGACTCAGAGGGTGGGGCGCTCGGCGGGTACGCCGCGGCGCACCGACTCGGCCCAGCGGGCGGCTCCCGGCATGTCGTACAGCCTGGCCAGCCGGACGCTTTCCTCCACGTCGTAGCTCACCCGCCGGTGGGTCACGTGCCAGGTGTGGGAGGCCTGCTCCCAGCGCAGCAGCACGTAGCAGGCCCGGGGGTCGCCGTCGAAGGGCTGGCCTACGCTGCCGGCGCCCACCACCAGCACCCGCCGCAGGGCCACGGCGCTGGGCCGGTGGTCGTGGCCGTGCACCACCACCGCCACCGGCAGGTGGCCGAACAGCTTCTCCAGCCCCGCATCCTGGGTGGGGTCCGGCAACGGCCGGGCCGGGTCGCCGGGGGCGCTGTGCACCACCAGCAACCCGCCCCCCTCGTCCACCTCCAGGGCCAGGGGCAGGCGGCCCAAGAACTCCAGCTCCGGCGGCTGCATGCGGGCCCGTGCCCAGCGGGTGTACGGGTGGGCCCCGGAACCTTCTGCCAGGGTGCGGTCGGTGTTGCCCAGCACACAGGCGTATCCGCCCTCCCGGATGCAGGCCACCACCTCGCCCGGGCAGGGCCCGCCCCAGGCCAGGTCGCCCGCGCAGACGATGCGCTGGGCGTGTTCCCGGGCGTCCTGGAGAACCGCCTGCAGGGCGGGCAGGTTGCCGTGCACGTCCGCCAGGACCGCAACGGAGACCGCCATGGCCGTCCCGCAGCGTCAGGCCTGGTCACTCGGTCACTCGGGAGGCGGGCCGGTGGGCTCCAGGGACTCCACCGGCACGTCCACGTACTTGTCGCCCTCTTCCACCAGCATGATGGGGATGCCATCCCGGATGGGATACTTGCGCCGGCACTGGGGGTTCTGGCAGACCAGCCACGTCTGGCGCTGCCAGCTCACGGGCTGCTTGCAGGCCGGGCAAACCAGGATCTGTACCAGTTCCTCGAAGGTCACCGCCATCCTCCCCCGCGCAGGCCCTCCAGGCCAGTATGGCCCGGCGCACCGGTGGGGTTCTCTGGGCCGGCTCTGCCACCCTGCCGGCGTGCCAGCAGCCCTGACGTTCGGGCATGGGCTGGCGGCAGGAGCCGGGTTGCTGCGGGCCGAAGAGGGCGTGTGGCAACCACAGCCTTGGGGCGGGAGGGGACAGGCCTGTGGCTGGGGTTGAGCCTGTGCCGCCCGGTACCTCCCCGGTGCCCCTGCCGGAGGGCGAGCCGCCGGCAGGCGAGCAGGTCCAGGTGGTGGGCCGGCCGCCGCAGCCGGGCCAGGTGCGGGTGTACGTGGCCCGGGGGGCCTACCGGCATCTGGTGGCCTGGGCTCGCCAGCGGGGCCGGCAGGGCCTGGCCACGGCTGGGGTGCTGTTGGGCCAGCCCCTGCGGGACCGGCAGGGCACGCTCTTCGTGGTGGTGGACGGGGCCGTGGAGGCCCCCGGGGTGGAGGTAGCCGCCCGAAGCGTACGCTTCCCGCCC
>DATCLL010000237.1:0-4662 GCA_036563935.1 Limnochordales bacterium
GCTAGTTTACCGTCGGACCATGTCGATTCCTGCCGGCCGCCAGCTGGCCAGCACCTCCCCTGCCAGATACAGGGAACCGGTCACCAGCACAGGGCCCCGCCCGCCGGTGCGGCGGACGGCCTGAACGGCCACCTCCACCGCGTGGGAGGCCGGTGCCACGGCCACCGCCCGCCGTGTCCCCAGCCGGACGGCCAGCTCGGCCAGCTGCGCGGGATGAGCGGGGGCGGTCCGGGCGGAGCGGGAGCGGGTGGCCACCACCAGCTGGGGGCCGGCCGCCACCAGGGGTGCCAGGGTTCCCGCCCGGTCCTTTTCCTGCAGCATGCCCACCACCAGCACCGGGGCCGGCCGGCCGAACAGCTCCTTTACCGCGGCGGCCAGCGCCTGGGCGGCCGGCGGGTTGTGGGCGCCGTCCAGCAGCACCCAGGGGTCCCGGGCCAGCACCTGCAGGCGGCCGGGCCACTGCACCTGGGCCAGGCCCTGCGCCATGGCCTGCACGGTGAAGGGCCAGCCCTGCCCGGCCAGCTGGTGGGCTGCCGCCACCGCCACCGCGGCATTCTGCACCTGGTGGCTGCCCAGCAGGGCCACCCGGAGCCGGGCCGCTCGGAACCCTTCCGGCCCCTCCACCCAAAGCCAGCTGCCCTCGAGCCCCGTGGAGAGGGCTCCGTAGCGGTACACGGCGGGCCCGGACGGGCTGTGCCCGCCACCCCCCTCCAGACGGCCGTCGTGGCCGGGTTCCGCGGGCCGTACCGTCACCAGGGGGCTTGCGGCCGCCCGGCACGCGGCCTCGATCACCTCCATGGCCTCGGGCGGCTGGGGTGCAGCCACCACCGGCACCCCGGGCTTGACGATACCGGCCTTCTCCCGGGCCACGTCCTGCAGGCGGGGCCCCAGCACCTGGGTGTGATCCAGGCCGATGGGGGTGAGCACGCACAGTTCCGGCTGCACCACGTTGGTGGCGTCCAGGCGCCCCCCGAGCCCCACCTCCACCACCGCCAGCTGCACCCCGACCCGGGCCATGTGCCAGAAGGCCATGGCCGTGACGAATTCAAAGTGGGTGGGCGGCTCGGGCAGGTCCAGGCGCTCCACCGCCTGCCGCACCGCCCGGTAGGCTTCCACCAGCTCATGGGAGTCGATGGGCCGGCCGTCCACCACGATGCGCTCGTGGAAGTGCACCAGGTGGGGCGAGGTGTACAGCCCCACCCGAAGGCCGGCCGCCCGGGCCATCGCGGCCAGCATGGCGCAGGTGGAACCCTTGCCGTTGGTGCCTGCCACGTGCACGCAGGCAAAGCCCCGGTGGGGATCGCCCAGGCGGGCCATGAGAGCCCGCATGCGCTCCAGCCCCAGCCGCATGCCGAAGCGGCTGAGGTCGTCCAGGTACGCCCAGAGTTCCTGCTCAGCGGGATGCAAGGGCCTTCAGTTGCTCCATCTGCTCCACCAGGCGCTGGCGGGCGGTCTCCGCCTGCTCCTTCTTACGGCGGGTGGAGGCCACCACCTCCGCCGGCGCCCGCTGGAGAAAGTCGGGGGACTCCAGCATGGAAGACCACCGTTTCAGGTTGCGCTCCAGCTCGGCCAGCTCCCGGTTCAGCCGGCGCAACTCCTCCTCCACGTCCAGCAGCCCCGCCAGGGGCAAGAAGACCTCCGCCCCCGGCCCCGCCACCGCGGGAACGGCCTGGGCCGGACGTGGCCCGCCCGCTGGCTCCAGGCGCAGCTCCGACAGCCCGGCCAGGCGCACCACCGCCCCCTGGTGCTGGCGCAGCAGCTCCAGGGTGCGGGGATGGGCCTGGACGATGGCGGGCACCCGCCGCCCCACGGGGACGCCCTTCTCCGCCCGCACGTTGCGGATGGCCCGTACCACGGCCATGAGCTCCTGCATCTGCTCCTCGGCCTCGGGGTCCCGGCGCGCCGGCTCCACCCCGGGCCACGGGGCCACCATGACGCTGGGGAACTCCCCGGAGCGGGGGCCCAGCGGGGCCAGCCGCTGCCAGATCTCCTCGGTGATGAAGGGCATGAAGGGGTGAAGCAGCCGCACCGTGCATTCCAGCACGTGCCACAGCACCTGCTGGGCTGTCCCGCGGGAGGCGGCAGGGGCCTCGGGCTGAAGCCGGGGCTTGACCAGCTCGATGTACCAGTCGCACAGCTCGTCCCAGACGAAGTCGTACAGCACCCGGGCAGCCTCGCCCAGGTCGTAGCGCTCCAGAAGCCGGCTGGTCTCCTCCACCGCCCTCTGCAGCCGGGAGAGGATCCAGCGGTCCTCCAGGGGCAGCTGGCCCTGCGGGGGCGGCGGCTGCTGCACCGGCTCCAGGTGCAGGAGGGCGAAGCGAGCCGCGTTCCACAGCTTGTTGGCGAAGTTGCGGAAGGCCTCCACCCGCTCGGGGTGCCAGCGCACGTCGTTGCCCAGCCCCACGCCGTTCACCAGGGTGAAGCGCAGCGCGTCGGCCCCGTACTGGTCCATGACGTCCAGGGGATCCACGCCGGTCCCCTTGGACTTGCTCATCTTCCGCCCCAGCGCGTCCCGCACCAGCCCGTGCACCAGCACGTCCCGGAAGGGCACGTCGCCCATGAAGGCCAGGCCCATGACGATCATGCGGGCCACCCAGAAGAAGATGATGTCGAAGCCCGTCACCAGGACCGAAGTGGGGTAGTAAAAGCGCAGCTCCGGCGTGCTCTGGGGCCAGCCCAGGGTGGAAAAGGGCCACAGGGCCGAGCTGAACCACGTGTCCAGCACGTCCGGGTCCTGCTCGATGCGGGGCGAGCCGCAGGCGGGACAGCTGGCCAGGTCCTCCACGCTGGCCGACGCCTTGCCGCAGTCCGAGCAGTACCAGACCGGAATGCGGTGGCCCCACCACAGCTGGCGGGAGATGCACCAGTCCCGCACGTTCTCCATCCAGTGGAAGTAGTGGGAGGCGAACCGCTCCGGGACGAAGCGGATGCGCCCCTCCCGCACCGCCGCGATGGCCGGCTCCGCCAGGGGCTTCATCCGCACGAACCACTGCAGGGAGACCAGGGGTTCCACGACGGTGCCGCAGCGCTGGCAGTGGCCCACCGCGTGCCGGTGGGCCTCCTCCCGCACCACCAGGCCCTGGGCCCGCAGCTGCTCCAGGACCCGCAGTCGGGCCTCTTCCCGGGTGAGCCCGGCGAAGGCCGGGCCGGCCTGCGGGGTCATCCGGCCGTCCTCCCCGATGACCTTCACCATGGCAAGCCCGTGGCGGCGACCCATCTCGAAGTCATCGGGGTCGTGGGCGGGCGTCACCTTCACGGCGCCCGTTCCAAAGGTGCGGTCCACCGCCGGGTCCGCGACGATGGGAAGGCGGCGGCCCACCAGAGGCAGCACGGCATGGCGGCCCAGGAACGGCAGGTAGCGGACGTCCTCGGGGTGCACCGCCACCGCCGTATCCCCCAGCATGGTCTCGGGGCGGGTGGTGGCCACCACCACCTCCCCGCCCCCTTCCAGGGGGTAGCGCAGGTACCACAGGCGGCCCTCGGTCTCCTGGTGCTCCACCTCCAGGTCGGACAGCGCGGTCTGGCAGCGGGGGCACCAGTTGATGATGTAGTGGCCCCGGTAGATGAGGCCCCGCTCAAACAGCCGCACGAACACCTCCCGCACCGCCCGGGAGCAGCCGGGGTCCATGGTGAAACGCTCCCGGGACCAGTCGCAGGACGCGCCCAGCCGCCGCAGCTGCCGGGTGATGAGGCCTCCGTACTTTTCCTTCCACTGCCACACCCGCTCCAGGAACTTCTCCCGCCCCAGCTGGTGGCGGGTTTTCCCCTCCCGGGCCAGCTCGTTTTCCACCACCACCTGGGTGGCGATGCCCGCATGGTCCGTTCCGGGAAGCCACAGGGTGGAGTAGCCCTGCATGCGGCGCATCCGCACCAGGATGTCCTGAAGGGTGTTGTTGAGGGCATGGCCCATGTGCAGCGAGCCCGTCACGTTCGGCGGCGGGATGACCACGCAGAAGGCCGGACGGGAGGGGTCGGGGTCCCCCCGGAAAAGCCCCTTCTCCTCCCAGAAGCGATACCACCGCTCCTCCACCGCCCGCGGGTCGTAGGCGGTGGGGAGGCTGTCCGAACGGACGGGCTGCGACGCCATCGCCGACCAGCTCCCCCTTACAGCTCCACGCTCTCGCCGGCCTTCAGGGCCCGGCAGGCGATGCCCGACTGCTCCACCCGGCGGGCGAACGCGTCGGCATCCTGGCGGATGAGGTCAAAGGTGTTGTAGTGGATGGGCACCACCATGCGGGGCCGCACCAGCTGCGCCGCGTACAGGGCGTCGTCGGGGCCCATGGTGAAGTTGTCCCCGATGGGCAGGAAGGCCAGGTCGATGCTGTGCCGCTGCCCGATGAGGCCCATGTCCCCGAACAGCGCGGTGTCACCCGCATGGTAGACCGTCTTGCCGTCCATGCGCACCAAAAAGCCGCAGGGGCAGCCCGTGTACACCAGCCCGCCGTCCGCCACCGCGGAGCCATGCCACGCCGGGGTGAGCTTGACCCATCCCCAGCCGAAATCCCGGCTTCCGCCGATGTGCATGGGGTGCACCGTGGCCCCCTTGCTCTGGCAGTAGGCCGCCAGCTCGAAGGGCGCCACGATGGTGGCCCCGGAGCGGGCCGCTATCTGCAGCGCCTCCCCCAGGTGGTCCGAGTGCCCGTGGGTGAGCAGGATGGCCTT
>DATCLL010000238.1:0-2944 GCA_036563935.1 Limnochordales bacterium
CATGGTGCGCTTGGCGGTGAAGCCCAGCCGCCGGGCCGCTTCCTGCTGCAGGGTGCTGGTGGTGAAAGGAGGCGGGGGATGGCGCTGGCGCCGCTGGGAACTGACGGCCTGGATGTGGAAGGTGGCCTCCCGCAGCTCCCGTTCCAGGGCCGCCGCCGTGGCGCTGTCGGGGATCTCCGGCTCCTGACCGTCCACGCTCACAAGGCGCGCCCAGAACCCCTCGCCGGCGCCGCCCTCCCCGTCCACGGCGAACCAGGCGTCCAGGGTCCAGTACTCCCGGGGGGTGAACGCCTCGATCTCCTCTTCCCGCTCGCAGATGAGGCGCAGCGCCACCGACTGCACCCGCCCGGCCGAAAGCCCCCGGCGCACCTTGCGCCACAGAAGGGGGCTGAGGCGGTAGCCCACGATGCGGTCCAGGATACGCCTGGCCTGCTGCGCTTCTACCAACCGCCGGTCGATGGGGCGCGGGTGCTTTACCGCCTGGGTCACCGCCCGCTGGGTCACCTCGTGGAACTCGATGCGGCACGGCTCATGCTCCGGGATGCGCAGAAGCTGCGCCAGGTGCCAGCCGATGGCCTCCCCCTCACGGTCGGGGTCCGTGGCCACCAGAACCTGCTGGGCCCGTGCGGCACCCTGCTGCAGCTCCCGCACCGTGCGCGCCTTTCCCCGCACGATGACGTAGCGGGGCTGAAAGCCCCGCTCCACGTCCACCCCGAAGTCGGACACGGGCAGGTCCCGCACGTGCCCCATGCAGGCGCGCACCTGGTAGCCGCGCCCCAGGATCTTCCCCAGCGTGCGGGCCTTGGCCGGCGATTCCACGATGACCAGCTTCACGGTGGCCCGATCACCCCGTCCGCCGGCAGGGGCCCCAACCAGCGCCCGCTGCCAGCGTCCCCTAATTATAGGCCTGGCCTGCGGAGGGCAAAAGCGGTGAAGAAGCCTGCGCTCCCGCCACAGCCAGCCACCGCCCGTCGGCAAGCCGCCGCGCCAGGCCCGCTGCCTCCAGTTCCCCCAGCCACGCAAGAAGCTTTCCCACCGGGTAGTTTCCCTGCGCCGAAAGCTCCTCCAGCTCCACCGGGCGGCGCGGCATGCCCTGCCACAGCTGCCGGGCCTGTGGGGAAAGCCCGGCCGCCTGCTCCCCCGGAGCCGGCGCAAGCGGCCCGGCCGGCCCGGGCGTGCCCTGTGCGCGGGCAGCCTGCCGGCCCGCACCGGCCCCGTGGCCTGCTGCAGGGTCGGCCCCCTCCAGTCCCCAGTGGCGCAGGCAGTCGCAGGCCGCCTCCACCACGTCGTCCACGGTGAGGCACACCCGGGCTCCTTCCGCCAGCAGGCGGTTGGAGCCCCGGCAGGTGGCCCGCACCACGTCCCCGGGCACGGCCAGCACCTCCCGGGACAGCTCCGCGGCCCACTGGGCTGTGGCCAGCGCCCCGCTGCGGGCCCTGGCCTCCACCACCACCACCGCGGCGCACAGCCCTGCGATGATGCGGTTGCGAGCCGCAAACTGCCACGGGGCCGGCTCCACCCCCGGCCCGTACTCGCTCACCAGCGCGCCGGCCCTGGCCACGGCAGCGTACAGCTCCTCGTGCTCCCGGGGATACACCCGGTCGATGCCGCAGCCCAGCACCCCCACGGTGCACCCGCCGGCCCGCAGCGCTCCCCGGTGGGCTGCGGCGTCGATGCCCTGCGCCAGGCCGCTCACCACCGTAAAGCCTGCCGCCGCCAGCTCCATGGCCAGTCGCTCGGCGGCCAGCACCCCTGCCATGTCCGCCTGCCGGGAACCCACCACCGCCACCGCCCGCACGCTCAGCCGGGGACGGCAGCCCCGCACAAACAGCACCGGCGGCGGCTCCGGCACCAGGCGCAGCATGCGGGGATAGTCGGCATCCCACAGGCTGACCGCCTGTGCGCCCAAGCGGCGCAGCCGGCCTGCCAGTTCCCGCTCCCGGCCGGCGCCCCGAAGGCCCTTCCACCGGGAGACTGCCTGCGGCCCCAGCCCCGCCGCCCGGGCCAGCTGCGGGTCGGTGGCCTGCCAGGCCTGCGCAGGGCTGCCCAGGCTCTGCACGATGCGCTGCAGGCGGGCCGGCCCGACGCCCGGCAGGGACAACAGCAGCGCCGCGTACAGCCCCTGCCCCTCCGCCCGGCCCGTGGCGCTCACCGGCCCGCGTCGCCCCGGAAGAAGGCTTGCACGGCCCGGCCGACCCTCTCCACCTCGGCATCGGTCAGCTCGGGGAACATGGGCAGCGACAACACCTCCCGGGCGGCCTGCTCCGCGTGGGTCAGCGGCACCGGCACCAGGGACTTCGGCCCTATCCCCGGCTGCGCGTGCAGGGGAACGGGGTAGTAGACGGTGCAGCCGATGCCCTGGCGCCGAAGGTAGCGGGCCAGGCCGTCGCGCTGGGGGGTGCGCACGGTGAACTGGTGGTACACGCTGGTGGCTCCCTCGGTCTCCGCCAGGGGTACCGCCGGCAGGCCCTCCAGCAGCTCCCGGTACAGCCGGGCTATCTGGCGGCGGCGGCGGTTGAAGTGGTCCAGGTGGCGCAGCTTCACCAGCAGCAGGGCGGCCTGAAGCTCGTCCAGGCGGCTGTTGATGCCCCAGGCGTCCTCGCACAGGTAGCGCTCCCGGGCCCCGGACACCCGCAGCATCCGCAGGCGCTCGGCCACCTCCGCCCGGGAGGTGAGCACCACCCCCCCGTCCCCGCAGCCGCCCAGGTTCTTGGTGGGGTAAAAGCTGATGGCGGCCGCATCTCCCAGGCTGCCGACGGGTTGCCCGCGGTATTGGGCGCCGATGGCCTGGGCGGCATCCTCGATGAGAAGCAGCCCCCGGCGGCGGGCAAGCTCCTGCAGGGGCTGCATGTCCGCCGGGTTGCCGAACAGGTGCACCACCACCACGGCCCGGGTGGCGGGGGTCAGGGCCTGCTCCGCCGAGCGGGGATCCAGGTTCAGGGTG
>DATCLL010000239.1:0-2387 GCA_036563935.1 Limnochordales bacterium
GCCACCCCCAGGAAGACGGCCTCCAGCATGGCCGGGGCCAGGTGGACGCCCTCGGCCAGCATGGCGTGAAACCACCGCCCGTAGGCGGCCGAGTCTGCGGAGCTGGCCTCCTGGAAATCCTGGGGGGCCGACTCCCGGAAAAAGACGCCCAGCATGGCCCCCATCTGGGTTACGCTGACGGCCAGCCCGCTGTCCCGGGCAGCCCGCTCAAGCCCCCGGGCAAGCAGGGAGGCGGCCTGCTCCAGCCGGTCGTAGACCTGCGGGCGCGCCAGCTCCCGCAGCGTGGCCAGCCCTGCCGCCATGGCCACGGGGTTGCCCGCCAGGGTGCCGGCCTGGTACACGGGCCCGCTGGGCGCCACCAGCTCCATGAGCGCCCGGGGCCCGCCGTAGGCCCCCACGGGAAGCCCTCCGCCGATGATCTTCCCCAGGCACGTCAGGTCGGGCGTGACCCCCAGCCGCCCCTGCGCCCCCGACCACCCTACCCGGAAGCCGGTGATGACCTCGTCGAAGATGAGGAGGCTGCCGTAGCGTCGGGTCAGCTCCCGCAGGCCCTGCAGAAAGCCCGGCCGGGGCAGCACCAGCCCCATGTTGGCGGCCACCGGCTCCACGATGACGGCGGCGATGTCCCTTCCGAACTGTTCGAACAGCCGCTCCACGTCCTCCAGGTGGTTGTAGCGGGCCAGGAGCGTCTCGGCCGCAGCCCCGGGGCTCACGCCGGGGGCCGCCGGCGCCGACCCACCCGCATACAGGGCCGCCCCCGACCCGGCTCGCACCAGCATGCCGTCGGAGTGGCCGTGGTAGCACCCCTCGAACTTCACCACCAGCCGCCGCCCGGTGGCGGCCCGGGCCAGGCGCAGCGCGCTCATCACGGCCTCGGTTCCCGAGTTGACGAAGCGCACCATCTCCACCGAGGGGATGGCCGAGGCGATGAGTTCGGCCAGCTCCGTCTCCAGGTCGGTGGCCAGCCCGAAGCTGGTGCCCCGGGAGGCGGCCCGGCAGACGGCCTCCACCACCGCCGGGTGGGCGTGGCCCAGGATGAGGGCGCCCCAGGAATGTACGTAGTCGATGTAGCGGCGCCCGTCCACGCTGAAGAGGTACGGGCCTTCGCCCCGCTCGATGAAGATGGGGGTTCCACCCACCGCCCGGAACGCCCGCACCGGGCTGGACACCCCGCCCGGCATGCGCCGGCAGGCCCGCTCGAACAGTTCCCGGGACCGAGGGTGCTCCATGGCTTCAGCCCTCCCGCAGCCATCGGGCCGCGTCCAGGGCATGGTACGTGATGATGAGGTCGGCTCCGGCCCGTGCCAGGGCGTGCAGCACCTCCAGCACGGCCAGGCGGCGGTCCAGCCACCCCCGCTGCGCGGCCGCCTCCAGCATGGCGTACTCCCCGCTGACGTTGTAGGCGGCCACGGGCACCTGCACCGCCTCCCGCACCCGCCACAAAACGTCCAGGTAGGGCAGCGCCGGCTTCACCATCACCACGTCCGCGCCCTGTTCCAGGTCCAGGGCCACCTCCCGCAGGGCTTCCCGGGCGTTGGGGGGATCCATCTGGTAGCCCCTGCGGTCCCCGAAGGCAGGTGCCGAACCGGCCGCCTCCCGGAACGGCCCGTAGAAGGCCGAGGCGAACTTGGCGGAGTAGGCCATGATGGGCACGTCCTCCAGGCCGGCCCCGTCCAGGGCCTGGCGGATGGCCGCCACCTGGCCGTCCATCATGGCGCTGGGGGCCACCATGTCCGCCCCCGCCTCCGCGTGGGAGACGGCGGTAGCCGCCAGGCGGTGCAACGTGGCGTCGTTGTCCACCTCCACCCGGCCCCGCCGCTCCACCAGGATGCCGCAATGCCCGTGCTCCGTGTACTCGCACAGGCACACGTCGGTGATGACCACCAGCTCCGGCAGGCGGGCCTTCAACCGCCGCACGGCCCGCTGCACCACCCCGTCGGGGGCGTCTGCGCCGCTGCCCCGGGCGTCCTTGGCCTGCGGGATGCCGAACAGCAGCACCGCCCCCACGCCTTCGGCCAGAGCCTGCTGGGCCGGCTCCTCCACCCGCTCCACCGGCCAGCGCACCACCCCAGGCATGGCCTCCACCGGCTGAACCTCTGGCCCCAGCTCGTGGACGAAGATGGGGTAGATAAACCGGTCGGGGCTGAGCCGGGTCTCCCTGGCCAGCCGCCGCAGCGCTGCCGTCGCCCTCAGCCGCCGGGGCCGGCGCGCCATCCACGCCGTCGCCTCCACCTGCTGCTGTTGCATGGGCCTCCTCCTCCCACCCCTGCTCCCCGGCCGTTCCCGGGGGGTCGTTTCGCCTGCCGGTGCGCGCTCAGCCCTTCCCATCCCCTGGTGGGAGCTTGCGGCTCTCCCACGCGGCAACCACCGCCCCAAGCAGGTCGCCC
>DATCLL010000240.1:0-1712 GCA_036563935.1 Limnochordales bacterium
CCTCCACCGGGACCATCTCGCCCAGGACGCGCTTGGCTTCCTCGGCCGACCAGACCAGCGTCTGCACCGCCCGGCTGACCTCCACCGAGGCGTCCTTGCGGGTGAAGCCGGTCTCCCGGACGATGGTGAGCTCCAGCTCCTCCCGCCGCTGGGCCAAAAGCTCCGCCACCCGGCTCAGCACCCGGTAGCGCTGGTGGGGCGCAAGGGGCTGCTCGGCGGCTTTCGCCGCCGCCGCTACGGCCCGCTCCACGTCCTCGGGGGAGGAGCGCCCCACCCGGGCGAACACCTCCCCCGTGTACTTGTCCAGCACCTCCACCACCTGGGAAGGCGGCTCCCAGGTTCCCCCCACCCACAGGGGGTACGTGGGTACCTCCTGCGGCGGCTGCTGCGGCTGCTGCTGATGCTGCTCTGACGGCTGCGGCTGCACGGCCATGGGCACGTTACGCCTCCCTCAAGCCCGGCGCAGTCCCGGGTAGTTGGGTTCCGGGTGGGGGAGCGGCGGAAGCTGCCAGGTACCCACCGCCACCGGGGCGTCCTCCCTGTCCATGACCACGTCCACCACCGTGGGCCGGCCTGACCGCAGCGCGGCCTCCAGGGCATCCCCCAGCTCGCCCGGCGACTCCACCCGCACGCCCTGGGCCCCGTACGCCCGGGCCAGCAGCGCGAAGTCCGGCGAGAACAGCTCCCCGCTTTCCTGCCGGGCGAACATGGTGGCCAGCTCCCGGGGCCCGAAGGCGCCCCGCTGCAGGTCCCGGATGGAGACGTACCCGAAGTTGTTCCACACCACCCACGTCACCGGGATGCCGTACTCCACCGCGGTGGCCACCGCGTGGGACACCATCAGGAACCCCCCGTCCCCGCACAGCGCCACCGCCGGCCGCTCCGGGGCCGCCAGCTTGGCCCCCAGCACGCCCGCCGCGCCGAACCCCATGGCCGCAAAGCCCCACGACTGCAGAATGGTCTGGGGGGAGTAGGACTCCCACTGCTGCACCACCCAGTTGTGGTGCACCCCCACGTCCACCGCCAGGATACCATCCCGCGGCAGCACCCGGCGCAGCGTTCGCAGCAGGTGCTGGGGGGAGACGGGCTTCGCCTCGGGCCGGTACCGCTGCTGCATGTAGCTGTGCCACTCCTGCTTCCAGGCGGCCACCTGGCCAAGCCATTGCCGGCGCGCCGGCGCTGCTGCTGCGGAGGTCTGCCCGTCCGCCTGCCCGTCCCGCCCGCCGTCGCGGTCCAGCCACGCCAGCAGCTGCTGCAGGAACATCTTGGGATCCGCCTGCACGCCCAGGTGCACGGGGTAGTTGCGGGCCAGCTCCTGCTCGTCCACGTCCACCTGGATGAGGCGGGTGGGCGGGATCTGGAAGGTGTACCCGGGGATCCAGGCGCTGCTTTCCCGGTCGTCGAAGCGCACGCCCAATGCCAGCAGCACGTCCGCGCTGCGGGTGGCCTGGTTGGCGGGGAAGGTGCCGTTGCGGCCGATGCTGCCCAGCCACAGGGGGTGGTCGGCGGGCATCGCACCCGCCCCGGAAGGGGTCTGCGCCACCGGGATCTGCAGCCGTTCCGCCAGCCGCACCAGCTCCGCCTGGCAGTCGGACAGGGCCGCCGCCCCGCCCACCAGGATCACCGGCCGCTGGGCCTGCTGCAGAAGCTGGGCCGCCCCGGCCACCGCCTGCTCCCCCGCCGCCGGACGGCGGTCGATGCCCCACCACCAC
>DATCLL010000241.1:0-10368 GCA_036563935.1 Limnochordales bacterium
CGTCCTCCTGGGCCTCCCGGGGCACCAGGCGGGCTTCGGCCATCATCCGCTCTTCCACCCGAAAGTCGCCCGCCACCAGCCGGTCCAGCATGGCAGGCAACTCGTGGGCCTGCACCTCGGTGAGAAAGCCCAGCCGGCCCAGGTTCACCCCCAGCACGGCCAGGCCCAGGGGAGCGGCGCGCCGTGCCGCGTGCAAGAGCGTCCCGTCCCCGCCCAGGGCCACCACCAGGTCCGCCTGGGCCCAGCTGGGAAAGGGCCAGGCCAGCTGCCCCCGGCCCGCCTCCCGGGCCGAGGCGGGTTCCAGGTACGCCTGCACCTGCCGGGCAGCCAGCTGCTCGGCCAGCTGCACCGCCAGTTCCAGGGCGTGGGGCTTGTCCTTGAGGGCCAGCAAGATCACCCGCCGCAGGGCAGGCGTAGCGGTTCCCCCTCTCCTGGCGTCTGCCTTCCGGCGCCGGCCAGGCGGTCCGGCGCCTGGCGCAACACTTCGTCAATGAGCCCGTCCAGCCCTGGAAGTTCGGCCCGGGGCGGAGCAGGCCACCGGAACAGCGCGAAGAACTCCGCGTTCCCCTGGGGCCCTAACAGGGGGCTGGCGACCAGCCCCTCCAGGGCGAAGCCGCAGGAACCGGCGCACTGGATGACCTGCCGCAGCACCCGGGCCCGGGTGGCGTCGTCCCGCACCACGCCCCCCCGCCCCACCTGGCCCCGGCCCGCCTCGAACTGGGGCTTCACCAGCACCAGGAGCCGGCCCCCGTCCCGCAGGAAGCGGCCCAGGCGGCACAGGAACTTGGTGACGGAGATGAAGGCCACGTCGACGGTGATGAGGTCCAGGGGCTCCCCCAGCTGCTCTGGCTCCAGGTAGCGGACGTTGGTGCGCTCCATGACCACCACCCGGGGATCGGTGCGCAGCTTCCAGGCCAGCTGCCCGTAGCCCACGTCCACCGCGTACACCTTCCGGGCGCCCCGCTGCAGCAGGCAGTCGGTAAAGCCCCCGGTGGAGGCCCCCACGTCCATGGCCACCGCGCCCTGCACATCCACTCCCAGGACGTCCAGCGCGTGGGCCAGCTTGCGGCCGCCCCGGCTGACAAAGGCAGCCTCCCCTTCCACCTGCACGCAGGCGCCTGGATCCACCCGCATCCCCGGGCGCTGCACCACCTGGGAACCCACCCGAACTCTCCCTTCCTGCACGGCGCGGCGGGCCTGCTCCCGGGAAGCCGCCAGGCCCCGGTCCACCAGCAGCCGGTCCACCCGAACCCGTCCGGACCGGCCTTCCCGCCGGCCGCCGTCGGTGGGGCGATCGCCGGCCACGCCCGCTCCCCCTCAGCGGCGCCGGGGCCGGGTCCCGGCGGCGGCGTTTCGGGCGGGCCGGCGGTTGCGGGAGGCCGGTGCAGGCCGGAGCAACGTCCAGCCTGCCACCCGTTCCACGCCCGCCAGGAAGCGGGCCACGGCGTACACCACCTGCTGGGCATGGCGGATGGCGAAGCCCTTCAGCGCAGCCTTTCCGCCCACGGTGAGCCCCGAGACGGCCGCCACCAGCAGGGTGGTGGCCCAAAGCTCGCTGATACCGGGCTGTGCCAGCCGCCACTGGGCCACCAGGGAGGCGGCCAGCGCTCCGGACAGGGTGCCCGCCGCGTCGCCCACCATGTCGTTGGTGAAGTTGGCCACCCGGTCGGCGTGGCGTACCAGCCACACCGCCTGGGGAGCCCCCGGCACCCGGTCCGAGGCCATGGCGTGGAAGTCCCTCTCCGAGGCGGCCGTGGCCGCCACCCCCACCACGTCCGCCGCCACCCCCACCAGCACCACGGCCAAAAGCACGGCCAGCCCCGCGGCGGGGGCCATGAGGCTGGCCGCTCCCTTGCCGGCCAGGTTCAGCACCGTGGAGATGGCCATGGTGCCCAGCCCCACGCTCACGAACCGACGTATGGCCGTCTCCAAGCCCGCATCCCGACCTTTCGCCGCTCGCCGCTGGCCTGCGTGGCACAACAAGGCGGCAGGCCCACTGCCCGGCCTGCCGCCCCGTTGGGTTGCCATCAGGGTGTGCCCGCCCGCGGGTGGCAACGCCCTGAGTAAATATTGTGGCTTGAGGTCCAGCAGGTTTTCCCAGCAGCCCTCCGGGCCGTCGCCGGCCCGGCGGTTTCCCCTTTCCGGCCGCTTCGCCGCGTCACCGCCGGCGAGGCTGGATTACCACTGAGTCCACACCGCAATCCCCAGGGCGCCCCTCCACCGGGAGGACAGCCTAGGGGCTTTCCCCGGCGGCCCGGCAGCCCTCTAGCCTCTTTTGCCCCGGAGCTTTCCGGCGGCACCTCCCGCCCGGCCCGGGCCCACAGGCCGGACGGACGGCCTGCACCCCCACGGGGTGCGCCCGCCTTCCCGCTCCGCCGGCTCAAGGCAGGCTACGCTGCACCCAGCCCCCGCCCCGCCCCGAGGGGCGCCGTGGCCAGGAACCGAGTGCAGGTTCTTCCTGCGCCGTAGCTCGCCCTCTTGCCACCGGGGCCTCCCACGCACGCAGGTCTCCGCGGCACAGGGGTCCACGCCCGCATGCCCTTGCAGGTCGCCCCCGTGCCTTAACCCCCAGCAGCAACCCAGGACTGGGCGTCCCAAGCCACCACCAGGGACTTCATCGATGTGCCCTCGGCGGATTTTTAGGCCCGCCTTCGAAGGCAGCCGGTCCGACTAGGATACTGCGCCACCCGCCGGCTGCGGGCACTTTATTATACCACCGGAACCCGTGCCACTACCAGGCGGGCCAGCTGGGCCAAAACGGCCCGGGCCGGACCTTCTTCCAGCTCCTGCAGGGCCGATTCGGCCTGCTCGGCCCAGGCCAGCACCTGCCGCCGCGCCTGCTGCAGGCCCACCGCCGCCGGCAGCGTGGCCTTCCCCCGGCGCCGGTCCCGGCCCACCCCCTTGCCGGTGGCCGCCGGGTCCGCCAGCTCGTCCAGCAGGTCGTCGGCACCCTGGAACGCCATGCCCAGGAGCTGGCCGAACCGGCGCAGGACGTGCAGGCGGGGGTCCTCCAGGGCGGCCTTGCCCCGGTCGATGCCCACCAGAGCCCCTGCCACCACCGCGGCGGCCATGAGGGCCGCGGTTTTGCCCGCATGGATGGTCTGCACCGTCGCCGGTTCGGGAGGAGTTCCCTCGGACAGCAGGTCCAGCGCCTGGCCCCCCGCCATGCCCCGGCTGCCCACCGCCCGGCCCAGCTCTTCGGCTACGGCCAGGGCGGTAGCCGCAGCCACCCCCACCAGCTCCGGCAGCCGTGCCAGAAGCTCGAAGGCCAGGCTCTGCAGGGCATCGCCCGCCAGGATGGCCAGGCCCTCCCCGAAGGCCCTGTGGCAGGCCGGCTTTCCCCGGCGCCAGTCGTCGTCGTCCATGGCCGGCAGGTCGTCGTGGATGAGGCTGTAGGCGTGCAACAGCTCCACGGCGCAGGCCACGGGCATCGCCCGCCGCGCACCTGCCCCCACCGCCTCGCAGGCCGCCAGGGCCAGGGCCGCCCGCAGCCGCTTTCCGCCCCCCAGGGTGGCGTAGCGCATGGCCCGGTGGAGCACGGGCGCCGGAGGCTCCCCTTCGCCGGGCAGAAAGCCATCCAGGGCC
Source organism: Limnochordales bacterium (assembly GCA_036563935.1). Classification (GTDB taxonomy): domain Bacteria; phylum Bacillota; class Limnochordia; order Limnochordales; family Geochordaceae; genus DATCLL01. The sequence goes on from DATCLL010000241.1 coordinate 3,586, forward strand.
TGCTCCACCGCCGTCGCCCACTGCTCCAGGTAGCGGCGGGCCAGTTCGGTATCCTGCGCACCCTGCTGGCGCTCCATGGCCCCGCCTCAGCTCCCCGGAGGCTGCGGCTGCACCAGGGAAGGGGATCCCGGCTGGAAGGGAACGGCCTGCACGCCCCGCTCCCCCTCCAGCAGCACCAGCAGCCGGGCCTCGGCCTGCTCCAGCCGGCGCCCGCAGAGCCTTGCCATGCGCACCCCTTCTTCGAACACGGCCAGCGCCTCGTCCAGGCTCAGCTCGCCGCTTTCCAGACGCAGCACCGCCTGCTCCAGCCGCTGCAGGGCTTGCTCGAAGCTCAGCTCCTCCTCGTCGGCGCCCCGAGCCACGGCCCCGCCTCCCTCAGGCGCCTCCTCACCGCCCGTCGCCACCGCCACCCTCCTCCCTCACGCCTTCGGATGTGTGCGGCAGGCCGGCAGGCCCGGGCCGGCCCGCGCCATCCTCCCCTACCCCCTCCGCCAGCAACCGGGAGCGCCGCAGCGGCTCCACGTGGCGCACGCTGCAGTCCAGCCGGCCGTCCCACAGCTCCACCCGCACAGATTCCCCGGGGTGAAGTTGGGCGGCCCGCCGCACCGGCCTGCCCTGCACGGGGTCCAGCACCACCGCATAGCCCCGCTCCAAAAGCGCCAGCGGGTCGGCCGCCGAAAGGCGCGTCGCCCACCGGGTCCACCGCAGCCGGCCCCGGTGCAGGCTCTGCTCCGTAGCCGAGCGCAGCCGGGCGGTCAGCTCGTCCAGGCGCTGGCGGTGCGCGGCCAGCCAGCGGGTGGGCCGGGTCAGGGTCCAGTGCCCGGCCAGGCGCTGCCACCGCTCCCGTCCCCGCTCCAGCCGCCGCCGCATGGCGGTCTGCAGCCGGCGGACCAGCCCTTCCACCCGGGCCCGTTCCGCGGCCTCGTCCGGGACGGCCAGCTCCGCAGCCGCCGACGGGGTCGGGGCGCGCCGGTCGGCGGCCAGGTCCGCCAGGGTCACGTCCGTCTCGTGGCCCACCGCGCTGATGACGGGCACGGGACAGGAGGCAATGGCCCGTACGATGCTCTCGTCGTTGAAGGTCCAAAGCTCGTCCCGGGCCCCGCCCCCTCGGGCCACCACGATGACGTCCACCCCCGGCCAGCCGGACAGCAGCGCCAGGCCCCGCACCACCTGCTGTGCCGCCCCGTCCCCCTGCACCCGGGCCGGGGCGATGACCACCGGGGTGCTGGGGCTGCGCCGGCGGATGACGGCGGCGATGTCCCGCACCGCCGCCCCGTCCAGGGAGGTGACCACCCCCACGGCCCGGGGCCAGCGGGGCAGCGGGCGCTTGCGGGCCTCGTCGAACAGCCCCTCCCGGGCCAGCCGCTCGTACAGCGCCCGCAGCCGGGCATACAGCAGCCCCAGCCCCACCGGGTACAGCCGCTGCACGTACAGCTGGTAGGTGCCGGCAGGGCCGTAGACGTCCACGTACCCTACGGCCACCACCTGGGTGCCGTCGGCGGGTTCGAACTCCACCTGGCGGGCCCACTCCCGCCACATGACGCAGTTCAGGCGGCTGTGCTGGTCCTTGAGCGCGAAGTAGCAGTGGCCCGAGGCGGAGTGGCGCTTGAAGCCCGAAAGCTCCCCGGCCACCGCCACCGAGCTCAGGCGGGGGTCCGCCTGCAGGCGGGAACGGATGCGCTGGGTGAGCTCGGTGACGGTGAGCACCTGCCCGCCGGGAGCAGCCGACGCCCACGGCGCGGGTGCGGCCCAGCCGGCCGCTGCCGGCTCACTGCTGGCGGACATGGCGCACCACGTTGCCCAGGATGCCGTTGACGAACTTGCCGGACTCGGCGTCCCCGTACTTCTTGGCCAGCTCCACGGCCTCGTTGATGGTGACGCTGGGCGGTATGTCCTTCAGGTACAGAAGCTCAAACAGCGCCATGCGCAGCACGTTGCGGTCCACGTTGGCCATGCGCTCCAGCGTCCAGTCCACGGCAAAGCGGGACAAGATCCGGTCGATCTCCTGCAGGTGGGTGAGGGTGCCTTCCACCAGCTGGCTGCAGAACTGCTGCTGGGCCGCCGAAAGCGGTACCTCCTTGAGGCTGCGCTCCAGGGCCGTGGCCCAGTGCGCCCGCCCCACGTCCACCTGGAACAACACCCGCAGCGCCACTTCCCTGGCCAGCCTCCGGCTCATGGCTGCCCATGCCCCGGCCCTTTCCCCGTCGCCCGGGCCTGTGCCACCCCGCTCAGTCCAGGCGAGGCGAGCGGGCCTCCCGGGCCACCCCCCGCACCCACACCGTAATCCGGCTGCAGCTGACGCCGGCCGTCTGGCGCAGGTATTGCTCCACCCGGGCCTGCACCTCGTCGCACAGCTCCGGGATGCTCTCGTCCGGCAGCACCGTCAGCTGCACCCACACGTTCACGTCGCCGCCCGCCGCCGGCCGGACGTGCACGTCCGCCTCCCGGATGCCCTGAACCTGGCTGGCGGCCCTGCGGGCCAGGGTCTGGATGGCCCGCACCGAGATGCGCACCTCGCCCAGCCCCGTGGACCGCACAATGGCCCGCTCGCTGGGTCGCGCCAGCGCGGGCCGCAGCGCCGCCAGCCCCAGCACGGCCAGCACCACGCCGGCTGCCAGGGCGGTCAGCCGCCACTGCCCACCCGCCAGCCAGCCGGGCAGCGAGGCTGCGGCCGCCTCTGCCGCCCGGGGGCCCAACAGGCTGTACGCCAGCGCGGCCAGCCCCCCGCACAGCACCACCAGGGCCGCGAGCACCACCGCGGCCCGGTCCAAAAAGGACAGCCCGTACCCCGCGCCCGCGTCCACCGCCCGGCCGGCTGCCGCCGTGTAGCCCGACGAGTGCATCCCGCCCTCCGGCGTTCCCCGCTAGCGCACCCGGGGTTCTTCCTTGCCCGAGTCCGAGGGAACGTGCACGCCCTGCACGTGCACGTTCACTTCCGTCACTTCCAGGCCTGTCATGGTCTCCACCTGGCGCTTGACGTTCTCCTGCACCTTCCACGCCACGTCGGGGATGCGAACCCCGTAGTGCACCACCAGGTACAGGTCGATGGCAGCCTGGTGCTGGCCCACCTCCACCTTCACGCCCCGGGAAAGGTTGCGCCGACCCAGGATCTCGGAGATGCCGCCCGCCAGGCCGCCGCTCATGCCGGCTACCCCTTCCACCTCCACCGCCGCCAGGCCCGCGATGGTGCTCACCACCTCGTTGGCGATGCGCACCTCCCCCAGCGCGCCCTCCTGGGCCTCCACGAACGCGTCGGATCCGGCCTCACCCGCGGCCGCACCGGGGCTTTCCACCCCTTCGGCTGCCGCCCGCTGCCAGGCCTCCCTGCGCTGCGGGGACCAGTTCTCCATGGCCACGCCCCTTGAACCTCCCCACCACGGGCAAGCCCATTATACCAACCCGCCGCTACGCGCTGGTGCTGGCCGCGCCCGCTTCGCCGGCTCGCCGGGCCAAAAGGCGCGCCACCAGGTCCGTGGCCAGGCGCCCTTCCAGGAACTCCGGCTGGCGCACCAGGTAGCGCAGGAACGGCACGTTGGTGCGCACCCCCTCCACCTCCAGCTCCTCCAGCGCCACCCACAGGCGGGCGATGGCTTCTTCCCGGTCGGCGCCCCAGGCGATGAGCTTGGCCAGCAGGGAATCGTAGTGGGCAGGAACCGTGTAGCCGGCGTAGATGGCCGTATCCAGCCGTATGCCCGGCCCGCCGGGCAGGATGAGGCGCTGGATGGTACCCGGGGAGGGGAGGAAGGTGTCGGGGTCCTCGCAGTTCACCCGGCACTCGATGGCGTGCCCCTCCAGGCGCACGTCCTGCTGGCGAAGGGCCAACCGCTCGCCCGCCGCGATGCGGATCTGGGCCTTCACCAGGTCCACGCCGGTGACCATCTCCGTCACCGGGTGCTCCACCTGGATGCGGGTGTTCATCTCCAGGAAGTAGAAGCGGCCCGAGGGGTCCAGCAAGAACTCCACGGTTCCGGCGTTGACGTAGCCCACGGCCCGCGCGGCCCGCACGGCCGCCTCCCCCATGCGCCGGCGAAGCTCCTCGTCCACCGCCGGGGAGGGGGACTCCTCCACGATCTTCTGGTGGCGGCGCTGCAGGCTGCATTCCCGCTCGCCCAGGTGGATGGTGTGGCCGGCCCGGTCGGCCAGCACCTGGATTTCCACGTGCCGGGCCCCTTCCAGCAGCTTTTCCAGGTACACGTCGCCCCGGCCGAAGGCGGCCTGGGCCTCCGCGCGGGCCGCCGGCAGCAGGCGCCGCAGCTCCTCCGGGTTGCGGGCCACCCGCATGCCCCTGCCTCCCCCGCCCGCCGCCGCCTTGATCATGACGGGGTAGCCGATGTCGTCGGCCACCCGCAGGGCCTCCTCGTCGCCCACGGGCCCCTCGCTGCCGGGCAGAACGGGCACCCCCGCCTGCCGCACCCGCCGGCGGGCCTCGGCCTTGTCCCCCATGAGCTCGATGGCCGACGCAGGCGGCCCGATGAAGACCAGCCCGTGGCTTTCGCAGATCTCCGCGAAGTCCGCCCGCTCCGACAGATACCCGTAACCGGGGTGCACGGCGTCGGCTCCGGACAGGAGGGCCGCGCTGATGATGTTGGGGATGTTCAGGTAGCTGCGGGCCGACGGCGCAGGCCCGATGCAGTACGCCTCGTCGGCCAACCGCACGGGCAGGCTTTCCCGGTCTGCCTCGGAGTACACCGCCACGGTCTTGATGCCCAGGGCCCTGCACGCCCTGAGCACCCGGAGCGCGATCTCCCCTCGGTTGGCGATGAGCACTTTCTCGAACAAGGCACACCCGCCCCTGCCGGCAGTCCCGGCAGCAGATGGAGGGTCACAGGCGTTCGAGGGTCATGAGGGGCTGTCCGTATTCCACCGGCTGGCCGTTCTCCACCAGGATGGCCGTCACCCGGCCCCGCACCTCGGCCTCGATCTCGTTCATGAGCTTCATGGCCTCGATGATGCACAGGGTCTGGCCGGGCTCCACCACCTGGCCCACCTCCACGTACGGCGGGGCATCCGGCGCCGGCGCGCGGTAGAAGGTGCCCACCATGGGAGCCCGCACCACCACCGTGCGGCCGTCCTCCGCCGCGGCAATCCCGCCCGGCCCCGCCGGGGCAGCCTGGGGTGCAGGCACCGGGGCGGCCACCGGCGCCGGTGCCGCTGCGCCGGCCAGCGGCTCGCCGGAAGCCGCCGGCTTCGGCGCCGCCGGCGCGGAGGGGCCGCCGGCCGTGCCGAAAAGCCCCGGTGCCTGCGCCGGGGGCGTGGCCGGCCCGGGAGCCGGGGACGCCACCGGGCCCGGGGCCAGCGAGGCCGCCTTGCGGAGGCTGATGCGCACGCCGTCGCCTTCCACGGTCAGCTCGGCCACGTCGGACTGGTCGAGGACCCGGATGAGCTCCTTGAGTTCCCGCAGGTTCAGCCTGCCTGCTCGCTTCATGACCCGCCCCACGAGAATGCCCGCGCCGCCGTCTCGGGCGCGGGCCTTCGGCCCTGCCGCGGGCCGTGGCCTGGAGATTCCGCAGCCCTACGGGCTTTCCTGCCTGGCCCCCGGCCCGGCCAGGACGGTCATGTTGTCCACAATGGAAATCTGTTCCCGCCGGACCCCGGCCATGCGGGCCACCAGTTCGCCGATGCGGGCCGCCCCCTGCACGGAGAGGGTTTGGGGCACCACCACCTGGACCCCTGCCTCGCCGATGTTCACCACCGCGCCCTCCACGCCCGAGGCCGAAAGCAGCTGCTCGATCTCCACCTCGCGGCGGCTGCGCTGCAAAAGCTGCACCAGCTCCAGCTGCGCCTGCGCCTTGCGGGCGTCAGAGGCGTTGGGGTCCTCCAGCACCCGGCTGGCCAGCTCCATCTCCCGGCTGCGCAGCCGTTCCCGCTCGGCCCGAAGGGCGTCGGGGTTGCGCCGCAGCGGGGCCGTCCCGGAAGGCACGGCCTGCTGCCCCGAGCCCGGCTCCAGGCCCGGTACCGCCGCCACAGGCCGGAGCCCGGCCGAAGGCCCGGAAGCGCCGGCGGGCTCGCCGGGCTGCTGCAGGGCCGGCTGCGTTCCCTGCGGGCCTGCGGTGGAGGCCGGCCAGAACTGGCGCTCGAAGGCCAGGGGAGCCGGGTTGCGCAGGGGGCGCACCCGCTCCACCCCTGCCCACAGAGCCCAGCCTGCCAGGCCCGCCAGCATCCCTGCCATCCACCACCGGGCAGTGCGCAAGTCCAGCGTGTAAAACACTTCGCAACTCCCCCCTGCCGTCCGACCGTGGGTCTAGCGCCGTCTGGGCTGCACCGCGATGCGGTACGGCTCGATGCCCAGGGCGGCGGCCACCGCCCGCTGGATGGCCAGCCGCACCGAAGGGTCACGGGCACCTTCCGCGACCACCATCACCCCCCGCACCCTGGGATGGCGCTCCACCAGCACCACCGGGCTTTCCCGGCGGCCTTCGTTGTCCCGAACGATGACCACCTGGCGCTGCAGGCGGCTCTCCTGACCCCCCGAGCCGGGCCGGGTGCCGTCGGAGGCGGAGATGCGCTGCTCCCGGGTCTCGTGGGTGGCCAGCACCCGCTCGGGCCCGGACTCGTAGGTGAGGAAGACCCGCACGCCGCCCACACCTTCCATGAGGTGCAGCATGCTTTCCAGCTCCCGCTCCAGCTGGGGCTGGCCTTCCTCCGCCGCCGGCACGGGCGGCGCCAGGGTGGCCGCCGGGACGGCCCCCGCCGGCCCCGGGGATGAGCCCGGCGCAGAAGCCGCCGGCACCTCACGCCGGGGCCGCTGCCCCGCCGGAAAGGCCATGAGGGCCATGCCCACGG
>DATCLL010000242.1:0-1826 GCA_036563935.1 Limnochordales bacterium
AAGGTGAGGACTGGAGCTGGCGGAGGGAATCGAACCCTCGACCTAGGCATTACGAGTGCCTCGCTCTGCCGACTGAGCTACGCCAGCCCCGGCGTGCCGGCTGCCCGGACGTGCCCATGGCCAGCACAAAAAATGGAGCGGATGACGGGATTCGAACCCGCGACCGTCGGCTTGGGAAGCCGATGCGCTACCACTGCGCCACATCCGCTCGCCGGCTTTCAGTATACTCGCCCCCCGCCTCCCGATCAAGGGCGGCCTGCCCGGAGAGCAGCCCACCCCGCCTCCCCGGCTCGGAGCGGCCTCCCGCCTGCTCCCGGGCGGCCCCCTTCCACCGGAACCCCAGCAGGCGCAGGCCGTTGAGGGCCACCAGCACCGTGCTGCCCTCGTGTCCGATGACCGCCTGGGTCAGCGTCAGGTGGCCGGCTGCCGCCAGCGCCAGCAGCACCGCGATGACCGCAAAGGCAAAGGCCAGGTTCTGCCGCACCACCTGCTCGGCCCGCCGGCCCAGGGCCACCCCTGCCTCCAGCTTGCGCAGGTCGTCGGACATGAGCACCACGTCGGCCGTCTCCAGGGCCACGTCCGTGCCCGCACGGCCCATGGCGATACCCACCGCGGCCGACGCCAGGGCCGGCGCGTCGTTGATCCCGTCGCCCACCATGGCCACCGGCCCGAACTGCTGGCTCAGCCGGGCCAGCACCTGCATCTTCTGCTCCGGCAGCAGCCCCGCGAAGAACTCATCCACCCCTGCCGCCTGGGCCACCGCCCGGGCCACCGTGGGGTTGTCCCCGGTGAGCATCACCACCCGCTTCACGCCCAGCGCCTTGAGGCCCTGCACCGCCTCCCGGGCCTGGGGCCGCAGCCGGTCTGCCACCGCGATGGCCCCCACCGGTCCCGAGCCGTTCATGCTCACCAGCATCACCGTCTGGCCAGCGGCCTCCAGCTCGGCCACGGCCTGCGCCAGGCGGGGCGGGGCGCTCATCCCCTGCTCGGCGAACCATGCCGGGCTGCCCACCCGCACCGTCAGGGGGCCCACCCGCCCCTCCAGCCCGCGGCCGGGATACACCTGGGTTTCCGAGGCCACCTCCACCGGCACGTTCCTGGCCCGGGCATGCTCCACCACGGCCCGGGCGATGGGGTGCTCGCTGGCAGCCTCCAGCCCGGCCGCTGCCGCCAGCAGCTGGTGTTCGTCGTGGCCCTCCAGGGCCAGCACCCGGGTCACCTCCGGGCGCCCCACGGTCAGCGTGCCCGTCTTGTCAAAGGCCATCACCTTCACGTGGGCCAGCTGCTCCAGGTACAGGGCTCCCTTGAACAGCACGCCCCGCCGGGCCCCGTTGGCCACGGCCGACAGCATGGCGGGCATGGTGGACAGCACCACGGCGCACGGGGAGGCAACCACCATCACCGTCATGGCCCGGTACAGGCTCGTCCGCCAGTCCCACCCCAGCACCAGGGGCGGAACCACCATCATGGCCACCGTCAGCGCCACCACGGCGGCGGAGTAGACCCGCTCGAACCGCTCGATGAACAGCTGGGTGGGCGTCTTGTGCTCCTGGGCCTGGGCCACCAGCTGAATGATGCGGGAAAGGGTGCTGTCGTGCACCGGGCGGGTCACCCGCACCCACAGCACGCCGTGCTGGTTCACCGAGCCGGCCATAACCACGTCGCCGGGGTTTCGGTCCACGGGGATGCTCTCGCCGGTGATGGCGGAGGCGTCCACCGCCGAGTGGCCCTGCACCACCACGCCGTCCACCGCCAGCCGCTCCCCGGGCAGAAGCTGCACGATGTCCCCCACCTGCAGCTGCTCCACCGGCACCGTCTCCAGCAGG
>DATCLL010000243.1:0-1596 GCA_036563935.1 Limnochordales bacterium
TGCTATGGGCGGGTCCCGGGATGCCCCAGGCAGCCCCGGCGGAGCCGCCGGCCGGGTGGCTGGGTGAACTCCTGCAGGAGGCGCAGGTGGCGGTGGAGGTGTGGGGGGATGGCAGGTGGTTCGGCAGCCGGCCGGCGGCGGCGCTGCCCGAGTGGACCCGCACCACCTCCCCGCTGGCGCTGGCCTCCCTGCTGGCGGCGGACCGGCAGGGACGGGTGCGCCGGGTGCACGAGCTGGCCCGGGAGGACCCCGCCAGCCCCCTGGGGCTGGCCACCGACTGGCCGCAGCTGGCCCGACGCCTGCGCCGCATGGGCTGCGACCGGGCAGCGGTGGTGGTCGCCAGCGGGGATCTGTGGCGGCTGCGATGGGAGCAGGCCCGCATGGCACCGCAGGCCCTGGTGCGCCACCATCGTCGCCTGGCAGCGGGCCTGGACCAGGTGGTTCGGGCCTGGGCCGAAGGGGCGGGCTCCCGGTGCGGGTCCCTTTTCGTGGCGGGGCTTGCTCCGGGGCCGCAAGCTCGCCCGAGCGGGGAAGCCCTCACGGCCCTGCTGGGCTGGGGGCCGTGGCCGGCCGGGCTGTGGTGGGGACCTACCACCCGGCGGCCGGGCCTGGTCACCGCGGTGGACCTGGCACCTGCCCTGGCCCGGCTGGCAGGTCGCGTGCCGCCGGCGCCGGCCGTGGGCAGGCCCCTCGGCGTACTGGCAGCGCCGGCGGGGGCCGCCGGGCAGGCCCGGGCCGAGGCGCTGGCCCGGTGGGCCAGGGAGCGAGCCTACATTTATGCGTACCGCTTCCGGGTGCTGCCCTGGCTGACCACGCTGCAGGTGGCGCTTCTGGCCATGGCAGCAGCGGTGGCGTGGTGGTACCGGAAGGCCGCGGGGCATCCCGCTGCCGGCGCCAGGCGGTGGCGGGCGGCCGTCCAGCGGGCGTTGGAGGCGGTGCGGTGGGCCGGGTGCGTTCCGCTGGCCCTGCTGCACCCGTGGGCTGCGGTAGGCCCCGGTGCCGGCCTGGTGGGGCCGGGGTGGTCGCTGGCGTTCGTGAGCGCCTGCAGCCTGGCCCTGGGATGGGCCAGCGGGGTCCTGGCCCGCCGGCTCGGCCTGTCGGGGGCGGGGTGGGTGGCGCTGGCCGGGGCCGGGGTTCTGCTGGCGGACCTGGCGGGGCAGTGGGACCTGGTGGCCCGTTCCTTCATGGGCTACGATCTCACCGCCGGGGCCAGGTTCTACGGCATCGGAAACGAGCACATGGGCCTGCTGCTGGGTAGCACCCTGGTGGTGCTGGCAGAGCTGGCAGGCCGCTTTCCCTGGGGAACGGCGCTGGGGGTGGCGCTGGTGGGCGTGGCGGGCATGCTGGTGGGCAGCCCGGCCCGGGGTGCCAACGTGGGCGGCACCGTCGCCTTCGCGGTGGCCCTGGCCGTGCTGGCCCAGGGCGCACGGGCGGCCCGCTGTGGCGTTGCCGGCGCCCGGGTCGCCGGCGCAGGCTTGCGGACGGGCCCGGCCACCACCGGCCTGCCCGTGGCCCGAGCCCTGGTGCCGGTGGCGGCGGCGGGGCTGGCGGTGGCGGGGCTGGCCTGGTGGGACGCGGCGCAGTCTGCGGGGGGTG
>DATCLL010000244.1:0-4927 GCA_036563935.1 Limnochordales bacterium
CCCACCTTCCGGTGTCCCGGTCGGCCAGGGCCACGCCGATGGCGGCCGGAAGCCCGTAGCCCATGGCCCCCGAGATGGGCGCGAAGTGGGTGTGGGGTTTTCGAAACCGGTAAAACCTCAAATACCAGCTGGTGAAGTTACCCGCGTCGCTGACAATGGCGGTTTCGGGCGGAAGCAGCGCTGCCAGTTGCCGCATCACCCCCTCGGGATGCACAAAGCCGTCGCCCGCCACGGCCCGCGGCTGGGAATAGGCCAGGTAGCGGCGGTGGCATTGGGCCACCCAGTCCCGGCGATCCGGCGGAAGGCCGACGCGCGATCCGTCCCGCTCCCAGGCCTGTGCCAGCGCCTGCAGGAAGCGCCCCGGGTCGGCCACCACCGGCAGGGCTTCCCGGGCCGGAAGCCAGGAGGGAGTCTCCGCCAGAAGGCCGGGGTCCGGGTGCACGTGGATGAAGCGGCCCCGCGGCGCCCGGTACCGCAGGGAGGTGATCTCGTTCCACTGCGTGCCCACGGCCAAAAGCACGTCTGCCTCCAGCAGCGGCTGCACCACCTGCGGGCTTGCGGCCAGGCCCATGCTTCCGGCGTAGCACGGGTGCTCGTTGGGGAACACGTCCATGCGGCGCCAGGCCGCAAAGACCGGAAGGGCCATCTTCTCCGCCAGCGCCACCAGAAGCTCCGTGGCCTGCGAGTCCAACACCCCCCGCCCCGCCACCACCACGGGTCGGGCTGCTCGGGTAAGCCACTGCAGGGCCTGCTCCACCGACTCCGGCGCCGCCGGCGCTGCGCCGGGCCGGCAAAGCGCGGGCAGCTCCGGCTCGGCGCTCCCAGCCTCGCCGTGCAGCACGTCCTCGGGCAGCACCACCGCCGTCGGGCCGGCCCGCCCGGACAGGGCCACGGAGAAGGCCCTGGCCACGTACTCCACGGCACGGTCCGCACGGCCGGCCTCGCCGGCCCACTTCACCACGGGCGCCAGGGCCCGGGCCAGGTCTACCTCCTGGAAGGCGTGGCGGTCCCGCACGGTGGTGGGCACCTGTCCCACCAGCGCCACCACCGGGGTGGCATCCTGCATAGCCGTGTGAAGCCCAATGGCCAAATTCAGCGCCCCGGGGGCCCGGCTGGCCATGCAGACGCCCACGCCGCCTCCTGCCTTGGCGTACGCCTCGGCCATGAAGGACGAGGAGCTCTCATGGCGGTTGGTCACCACCTGGATGGAGGGCCTCGCTCCCAGCTCGTTGAGGAGGGGAAGGTAGCTCTCCCCGGGCACGCAGAAGACCCGTCGAACCCCGGCCCGCTCCATCAGGTCGGCTATGCGCGCAGCGGCACTCACGCCCGCACCGTCCTCCCATCGGCCGCCGAAGCCACTTCTGGCCGGGAAGCCTCCTCCACCAGTTCGGCGATATCCCTCACCTGCACGGCCTGTCCCTCCTCGGACACCCCTTTGACTGCGTCCTCCAGCATCTGCATGCAGAAGGGGCATGCCACCGCCACCGTGTCGGCGCCGGTGGCCAGCGCCTCCCGGGCCCGTACCAGGCTCACCCGCTGGCTTCCCCGCTCCTCCACCCACGCCCGGCCGCCCCCGGCACCGCAGCACAGGCTGCGTTCCCGGCAGCGGGGCATCTCCACCCGCCGCAGCCCCGAAGCGGCCGCTGCCTCGCCGCTCTGGCCTGCCCCTGCCGCCGGGCCGGGCCCCGCCAGAGCGTCCAGCACCGCCCGGGGCGCGTCGAACAGTCCGCCGTAGCGGCCCAGGTAGCACGGGTCGTGGTAGGTCACCAGCCGCCCGCCGCCCGCCCCCAGCGCAAGGCGCCCCTCCCGCACCAGCTGCTCCAGGAGTTCGGTGTGGTGGCGCACCCGAAAGCGGGCCCCCAGCTGCGGGTACTCGTTGCGGAAGGTGTGGTAGCAGTGGGGGCAACTGGTAAGCAGCTCCTGAACCCCGAGGCTGTTCAAGGTCTCGATGTTGGCCCGGGCCAGCTCCTGGAACAAAAACTCATGCCCCATGCGCCGGGCGGGGTCTCCCGTGCAGCGCTCCTGCTCCCCCAGAACCCCTACCACAAGCCCGGCCCGCCGCAGCACCGTCACCAGCGCCCGCGCCACCCGCTGGTTGCGCTCGTCGAAGGCCGCCGCGCACCCGGCCCAGTAGACCACGTCCACGCCGTCGGCCGAGCCGGCCTTACCCAGCTCCACCACGTCCAGCCCCGCATACCAGTCGCTGCGCCGGGCCGTGGCCCCCCGGAAGGGGTGGCCCCGCACCTCCAGCCCCCGCAGGGCCTCCTGCATGGTGGCCGGCACCTGCCCCTGCTCCATCACCAGGTGGCGGCGCAGGTCCACAATCTTGGGCACGTGCTCGATGAAGACCGGGCAGGCCTGCATGCACGCCATGCAGGTGGTGCACGCCCACAAGGTCTCCTGCCCGATGACCTCCCCTGCCAGAAGCCGCCCGTCTGCGCCGCCCGTGCGCTTCATCTCGTCCCGCAGGTCCAGCACCAGCTGCATGGGGGAAAGGGGCTTGCCGGTCATGTGGGCAGGGCAGACCGCTGTGCAGCGCCCGCACTCCGTGCACACGTCCAGGTCGAACAGGTCCTTCCACGAAAAGTCCGAGAAGGCCGCCACGCCCAGGCGCTCGCTCGCCTCCAGGTCCAGGGGCCTGGGCGAGCCCGGCGCCTGCAGGGGCTGCAGGTAGACGTTCAGGGGGGCGAGCACCAGGTGGAACAGCTTGGAGTAGGGGATGTAGGCCAGGAAGGCCATGGTCACCGCGAAGTGGAACCACCACACCACCCCGTGCACGGCCCGCAGCGCCGGCTCGCCCCACCCGGCCGCCTGCACGGCCCGGGCCACGGCAAAGCCCACGAAGCTCCACGAACCCCAGGGATCCCGGGTGGCCGCGATGCGCAGCCCCTCCACCACGAACCCGCTCACCAGCACGGTCTCAAACAGGGCAAGGATGGCGGCATCGGACCAGACGCCCCGCCGCAGCCGAGGTGAACGCACCACGTACCGCTGCCACAGCGCCACGGCCACCGCCACCGCCGCCACCAGCCCCATGGCGTCCAGCGCGGCCGACTGGAAGTACAGGTAGAAGTACCCCCGCATGATGCGGATGCCCAGGTCGTGGTGCACGAAGACCACCGTCGTGCCCACAAACAGCACCACAAAGCCCCAGAACATCCCCAGGTGGTACAGGCCCGCCACCCGGTCGGCCAGGAGCCTGCCGTGGGCCAGCACGTGGCGCACCACCCGGGCAAGCCGGGGGCCCACCGGCCGCAAGCGATGGGCGGGCTTGCCCCGCCGCCACATGCGAACGTGCCGCCAGACCCCGTAGGCGAACACCCCCATGCTGGCCGCGGCCAGCAGGTACATCACCACCACGCCGGCCGGGGAGATGTTCCAGAAGACCTCGCGGGTGGCTTCGGCAGGGTTCCACTGGGGGACCATGTGATTGGTTCTCCCTCCCTCGCGCCCCACTGCCCTCACCCGGGAGACCCCTTACCTTGCCCAGGTGTTGCTTCCGACAGGCTCGGCCAGGAAGGTCCGCGGTGACGGACCCAGTCCCCTCCGCCGCAAAACCTGATGATCCTCCAACCGGCTCTGGGTCGACGAGGAGGCGTGCGTTTGAGGCGCAAAGGAGTTTTCGGAACGCGCTGCTCGAAAGCCTTCTCAAACTGGCGGTCTTCGAGCCACCTGGGAAGTAGACGGGAGTTGGCGAAGTCTCCTCACCGTTGGGCAGGGTGGCGGCCAAGGGCAGAGCGGGGCTGGTCGGAACCGGACCCGGGCTTCGAGGCCGGGCCCCCGGCCGGGCGTGCCCGCTCGCTCCGTTACACCGCCGTCCAACCCCCATCGGCCACCAGCACGGCGCCGTTCACGAAGCTGGCATCGTCGCCGGCCAAGAAGAGCGCCACCCGCGCGATCTCCTCGGGCTGCCCGGTGCGCGGGCTGAACTGCATGAGCCCCATCACCCGCTGCAGCGCCTCGCCGTGGGGTTCGCCGCCCATGGGGATGCCGGTCTGGACAGGGCCCGGGCAGATGGCGTTGCAGCGGATGTTGCGGGCCGCGTAGTGCTGGGCGATGTGCCGGGTCAGCCCGATGAGGGCGTGCTTGGAGGTGGTGTACGCAGCCCCCGCCCGGCCGCCCACCAGCCCGGCCACGGAAGCCACGTTCACGATGGCACCCCCGCCCTGCTCCAGCATCACGGGCAGGGCGTGGCGACAGGCGAAGAACGGACCGTCCAGGTTCACCCCCAGCACCCGCCGCCACAGCTCCGTGGGGGTTTCGGCCACCGGCAGGAACCGGTCCATGATGCCAGCGTTGTTCACCAGCACGTCCAGCCGCCCGAAGGACTCCTGCGCCGTGCGGACCATCCGCTGGACGTCCGCCTCCGAGGACACATCCACCACCACTCCGGCAGCCTTCCCGCCCGCCTGGCGGACTTCCGCCACCACCTGCTCCACCCGCTCGGGCGCCACGTCGGCCACCACCACCGCCGCTCCCTCCCGGGCGAACAGCGCGGCGATGGCGCGGCCGATACCCGCTCCGGCTCCGGTCACCACAGCCACTTTCCCGGAAAGCTTCACCGCGGGGCCCCTCCCCCTCGCACGATGCGGCACGCCTGCCATGCCGCGCCGCAGGTTTCCACCTCCACCATCGGCACAGGCTCGTCGCCCCTCGACGGGCCAGTCCCGGCAGGCACCACCCGGCCGCACGGCTTCCACCCGCGGATATCTTGGCCGGGAAGCCTACTCCGGAACTGCCCACCCGCAGTCGCCGCGGTCCACTGCCACAGCCACGGCCACGGCTGCCCCTGCGCCCTGGCCAGGGTGGCCAGGGCCTGGCGGAACAGCTGTGGCCCCCCTCCTTGTAGGGCGGCGCGCAGCAGCGCCTCTGATTCTTCGCTGGCCCCGGACGGCGTATCAACCGCGGGTGCCTGCGACTCGATGCC
>DATCLL010000245.1:0-2991 GCA_036563935.1 Limnochordales bacterium
GGTCTACGCCGTCTGCCTCGTCCATATACGTCCCCCGTGGAAGAGGGGGCGGTGGCGGTGGCCCAGGTACGGCGGGAGCGGGCGGGCGGGCCGGGGCTGTTGCTGGTTCTGGTGGCCCTGCTGGTGGTGGCAGCGGCGGGAGCCCGCTTCGTGGGATGGGTTCCCCCTACGGGGTTGCGTAAGGGGGCGGGGGAGCCGCGCCCGGCACCGCCGGCGGCGCCGGCGCCGGGGCGCTCTTCCGTTTCCACTCCGGCGGTGCTCATCTACCACGCGCACACCACGGAGAACTACCATCCGGCGCCCACGCACCAGCGGGGCCAGCCCGGCGGGGTGGTGGAGGTGGGGGCGGAGCTGGCGGCGGTTCTGGAGCAGCGGGGCATCCGGGCTGTGCACGACCGCACGGTGCACGACTACCCCAACTACAGCGAGGCGTTCGCCCACGCGGTGAACACCGTCAACCAGCTTCTGCGCTCCAATGCCGACGTGGTGGCGGTGCTGGACCTGCACCGGGACGCCCTGCCCCAGGATTACCCGGACGGCTACACCACCGCGGAGGTGGACGGCCAGAAGGTGGCCAAGGTGCTGCTGGTGGTGGGCGACGTCTCCAACCCCTACGCCGACCAGAACCTGGCCTTCGCGGAGGCTCTGCGGGCCAAGCTCAACGACCTGTACCCCGGGGTCTCCCGGGGCATCAAGGTGCAGCACGCAGTCCTCAACGGGCATGTCCACCCCAACGCCCTCACCGTCTTCGTGGGAGACTACCGGGACAACACCCTGGAGGAGGCCCGGGCCGCGGCCCGTATGCTGGGAGAGGCCATCAGCCGCCTGCTGGAGGAGCAGCGCCTGCCCCGCCCCGCCCCGTCGCAACCCGGGGAGGGCACCCGGTGAGGCTGTCAGGGGAGTGAGCGCCCACCATGCAGCAGACCCGCCACTACCACCTCATGGGCATCGGCGGCGCGGGGATGAGCACCCTGGCGGAGCTGTTGGTGCGCTCGGGGGCGCAGGTGTCCGGCTGCGACGCCCGGCCGTCGCCGGAGCTGGCACGGTACCTGGCCGGGCTGGGGATTGCCGTCTTCAGCGGCCACAGCCCCGAGCACCTGGGACCGGAGGTCCGGACGCTGGTGGTCTCCAGCGCCATCCCCAGGGACCACCCCGAGCGGGAGGCTGCCCGGCAGACGGGCATGGAGGTGGTGCACCGGGCCGAGGTTCTTGCCCGGCTGGTGGAAGGCCGCCGGCTGGTGGCCGTGGCGGGGGCACACGGCAAGACCACCGTCACGGCCCTGTGCGCCCACGTGCTGGAGAGGGCCGGGCTGGACCCGCTGGCGGCCGTCGGTTTTGCCGTGCCGGGCAAGCCCACGGGCGCGCGGTGGGGGCTGGGGGCGTGGGCCGTGGTGGAGACCGACGAGAGCGACGGCTCGTTCTTAAAGTTCCGGCCCGACGTGGCGGTGGTGACCAACGTGGAGCCGGACCACCTGGAGAACTACCAGGGCTCCTTCGACCAGCTGGTGGCCGCCTACCAGCGGTTCCTGGAGGGAACCCGGCCCGGCGGGGCGTGGGTCATCGGGGTAGACAGCCCCGTGGCCCGGGAACTGGCCGCGGCTGCGCCCGCCAGGGACCGGGGCGTGCGGTTGGTCACCTACGGGCTGGACGGGCAGGCCGACTGGTCAGCCCGCTCGGTGCAGCTGGAAGCCCGCACCTCCCGGTTTGTGGCCTGGCACCACGGGCAGGCCGTGGCCGAGGTGCGCCTGTCCATCCCCGGGCGGCACAACGTGGCCAACGCGCTGGCGGCCATGGCCGCGGCGGAGCTGGCCGGGGTGGAGCCGGACCGGGCGGCGGCGGCCATGGCGGACTTTCGGGGCGCGCGGCGGCGCTTCGAGGTGGTAGGCGAGCGGGCGGGGGTTCTGGTGGTGGACGACTACGCCCACCACCCCACCGAGGTGCAGGCCACGCTCAAGGCGGCCGCCGAGGGGTTCGCACGGCCGGTGCTGGCCATCTTCCAGCCCCACCGCTACCACCGCACCGCCCAGCTGTTCGACGAGCTGGCCGCCGCCTTCGACGGGGCGGACCGCCTCATCCTCACGGAAATCTACGCCCCGCCTCCCGAACGGCCGGTTGCCGGCGTGAGCGGCAGCCGCCTGTTCCGGGCGGTGGCCGCCCGGCCGGCGTGGCAGAGCCGCCCCCAGTCCCTGCGGTTTTGCCCGACCCTGCAGGAGGCCCTCCAGCAGGCGCTGGCGTGGGTGCGCCCGGGCGACCTGGTGCTGGTCATGGGCGCCGGCGACGTGACCACCCTGGCCACCCGGCTCGTCCAGGAGCTGGCCGCACGGGATTCGTAGGGGCACAGGGACGGGCGCGGGGCAGGTCCGGGACGGGGCCGGGCTGCGGGGCAGACTACACCTGCATGGGCATGGGCAGGGACAGCGGGCAGGCCTGGCCCCCCTTGGCAGGGAGCACGCCGCCTGGCCTTCAGGTAGAGCCCGGCTGGGTGGGGCAGCTTTGGCGGTGGGCGCAGGAGGGCCTGAGCGGCCGCCACGACTCCCTGCGCTTCTGGCAGGCCCTTCAGGGGCCGCCGGATCCCCCGGGTGGCGGCGGGGAGCTGGTGTGCCTGCAGGCCATGCCCACCCGACTGTATCCGCACCAGCGCAGGGCCGTGGAGCGGGCGCTGTTTGCCATGGGGGGCCGGGCCCTTCTGGCCGACGAGCCCGGCCTGGGCAAGACGGTGGAGGCGGCCGCCATCCTTCTGGAGCTGATGCTGCGGGGGCTGGTGCGCCGCGCGCTGGTGGTGGTGCCAGCCGCCCTGGTAGGCCAGTGGCAGGGGGAACTGAGCCGCCACGCCAACATCCGGGCCCGCCTGCTGGCCGAGCCGTTTCCTGCGGGGGAGGGTGCGCCGGAGGGGGTGTGGCTGGTCTCCCTGGAGAAAGCCCGCAGCTCCCCCTGGGACCGGTGGCTTCAGGCGGTGGATTGGGACCTGGTGGTGGTGGACGAAGCCCACCG